>DAIMEC010000093.1:0-4348 GCA_036725465.1 Bacillota bacterium
TTGTATTTCTCTTCTGTTTCGGCTTCGGCCATGGCTTTATGCTTTTCTACTTCAGCCTCGATATTCTTTTCTCCTCTGAGAAGTTCTTCTATCTGTTTTTCCTTTTCTCTGAATTTCTCCATAAGCTTTTCTTTTTCTTTTATGACCCCCTGTGTCTCTTTTCTCTGATCCGAAAGCGTTTTTTTGGCTTCTTCCCAAAGCTGCTCGTACCTGTGGATGTCTCCTTCCATCTGTTCATTTGTTATCTTTGATTCATCGATCTTCTGCATAACAGTAAAATACTCGTCAGCAATATTAACCGCAGAAAGCACAGCCAGAGAAGATACGGGGCTTTTTTTAAACAGACTGCCGAGTTCATGCATTTTAGTGTCCACATATGCGGCCACTCTTATCATGTGTTCCTGTGATTTGTCTCCTGAGATAATGTATTCCTGTCCGTAGATCCTTACGCTTACTTTGTTGCTTCCCATTTCTCCTCCTCCTGTTTATACATCTCTTAAGACGGCATCGAATTTTTCTTTTAGCGCCGCAAGAACTTTTTCGTGTATTTTGGCCACTTCTTCGTCGGTGAGTGTTTTTTCGGGATGTCTGTATGTGAGAGCAAAAGCTGCGCTCTTCATACCGCTATCAACCTGTTTTCCCCTGTAAACATCAAATAGTTTTACGCTCTCCAGTATGTTTCCGCCCGCTTCGCAGATCACTTTCTCGACAGAGCCGGCGGGTATGTCTTCTTTTATAAGCAAAGCTATGTCCCTGGCAACTGCGGGATATTTTGGAAGAGGGCTGTAATAAACTTCCGTGCTGGCATTTTTTATCACCTTATCGAACATGAACTCAGCAACATAACATCTCTTTCCTATCCCCATAAGCTCCGCCACATCGGGATGTATCTCTCCCATTATGCCCAGTTCTTCGCCTTTATAGGATATCCTGGCACATCTGCCCGGATGATATACCCTGTAGCCGTTTTCGGCTTCAAATTCCGGGTCTTTTATTTTTAGTACATTCAACATTTCACTGACCATGCCCTTCAAAGTAAAGAAGTCATATCCTTCACCGTAAAGACCTATGCAAAGTGCATCCTGCTCTTCGGGAAGAGCCTCATTATCGATCAGATCTTTTCCGAACGTACTGCCTATCTCAAAGCATTTTAATGATTCTGCCTTTCTTGACCAGTTTCTCCCCATTACTTCAAGCATGCCGGGAGTAAGTATAGTACGCATTACGGAATTTTCTTCTCCAAGAGGATTTTTCAGATAAACAAAATTTCTTTCCCAGGAATCTTCTTCTATACCTATATGATCAACACTTTTGGGGCTTACAAAAGAATATGTCTGTATTTCATTTGCACCCAGAGCACAAAGTGTATCTCTTGTCAGCTTTCTGAGATTTTCTTCTCTGCTTAAGACGGCTTCACAGTTTCCTTTGGGTATAGTCACAGGAAGCCTATCATATCCGTACATCCTTGCTGCTTCTTCGGTGAAGTCCACCTCCGAATCAAGATCTCTTCTCACAGAAGGCGGTATAACTTTAAGAAGCTCCCCTTCTCTTTCAACTTCCATTTCCAGGGCTTCAAACATTTCTGCCATCTCATCAGCTGCTATTTCTACACCCAGCACATGATTTATTCTTGCAGGTCTTACATCTATCTTTTTCGGGCTTTCCGGAACCGGATAAACATCCACCTCACCTCTGACAACGGTGCCTGCTCCAAGCATTTCAATAAGACTGCAGACTCTCTCTGCACAGGTCCTGCAAAGAGCAGGGTCAACTTTCTTTTCAAATCTGGAAGAAGCCTCGGTACGAAGACCCAGTTTTTTTGATGTCCTTCTGATGCTCTCCGGATCGAAGTTGGCGGATTCCACCAGGATGGTATTTGTATCATTCTTGATCTCCGAATCAAGACCTCCCATGACACCTGCCACAGCCAAATTCTTCATTCCGTCCTTTATCATCAGCATGGACTCATCAAGAGTCCTTTCGTTTTCGTCCAAAGTAACGAATTTCTCACCCTTTGAAGCTGTTTCCACAACGATTTTTTTTCCTTCTATCTGTCTTATATCGAATGCATGTATGGGCTGGCCGTATTCCAGCATAACAAAATTGGTTATATCAACAATATTGTTTATTGGCCTCATGCCTGCATACATCAGTCTTTTCTGGAGCCACCAGGGGGACTGCTGTATCCTGATATCGGTAACTATCTTTGCCGCATATCTTTTGCACAGGTCAGGGTCTTTTATGCTGATTGAAATAAAGTCTTTTGCCTCTTTATCGGATGCGGATGAGCTCTTTATTTCAGGGTAATGCAGTTTGCTTTTTAGTGTAGCCGCCGATTCTCTTGCCATGCCTATCATGGAAAGACAGTCGGATCTGTTGGGGGTTATTTCAAAATCCACTACAGCACTTACAAGTTCCATGGCATCGCTGATATCTGCCCCGGGCGAAAGTCCTTCAGGCAGTATCCATATGCCGTCTTTGTGAGCCACCGGTATGACCTTGTCATCAAAACCCAGTTCCTGGGCAGAGCATATCATTCCATAGGATAAGACTCCTCTAAGTTTTCCTTTTTTTATTCTTGTGCCACCCTCTTTTTCGGACTGCCCGTGCAGGGGGCCGGGTATCCTGCTGTTATCCAATGCAACTGCAACATTGATTCCCTCTGCCACATTTGCTGCACCGCATACTATCTGCAACGGGGCATCTTCTCCAACATCCACCATGCATACAGAAAGCTTGTCCGCATCGGGATGCTTTTCTTTTTTTATAACTTTTCCGACTACAACGTTTTCGATACCTTCTCCAAAGTATTCTACGCTTTCAATATTGGAGCCGGACATTATCATTTTCTCACAGAATTCTTCCGTGTCCACATTCACATCTGTATAATCTTTTAGCCATTCAATTGGTACTAACATTGACAAACCTCCTATTTGAACTGGTTGATGAAACGCATATCGTTCTCATAGAACAGCCTTATATCATCAACTCCGTATTTCAGCATCGCGATCCTCTCTACACCCATTCCGAAGGCAAACCCTGTATACTTTTCTGTATCAAGACCGCCCACGGCCAAAACGTTGGGGTGAACCATGCCGCATCCCAGGATCTCTATCCATCCGCTTCCTTTGCAGATATTGCATCCTTTGCCTCCGCACTTGAAGCATGATACGTCCATTTCGGCACTGGGTTCTGTAAAGGGGAAATAGTGAGGTCTGAATTTTGTTTTTGTGGCAGAACCAAAGAGCTGTTTTGCCATGCTGTCAAGGGTGCCTTTGAGGTCGGCCATGTTTATTCCCTCATCCACAAGAAGCCCTTCTATCTGTTGGAACATGGGTGAATGGGTGGCATCAAAAGTGTCGCATCTGAAGCATCTGCCCGGTGAGATTATTTTTATCGGGGGTTCCTGTTTTATCAATGTCCTTATCTGTACTGTGGAAGTATGAGGCCTCAATACCACATCATCGGATATATAAAATGTATCTGTGATATCCCTTGACGGATGATCCTTAGGCGAATTCAATGCATCAAAGGCATTAAAAACCGTATCCGCCTGAGGGCCTTCCGCATATGAGTAGCCCATGGACATAAAAATTCCCGATATCTCTTCTGTTACTATGGTCAGGGGATGTTTCACCCCCAGGACAAACTCCCTGCCCGGCTCTGTAACGTCTATTTTTTCAAGCCCGAATCTGCTTTCTTTTTCCGCTTCCTTCACTTTGGCAAACTTTTCTTCCAGAAGCTTCTCTATTTCTTTTCTCACATCGTTTGCCGCCCTGCCCAGCTCTTTTCTTTCTTCCGGCGCCAGCTTGCCCATGGATTTCAATATCTCCGTGAGTTCGCCTTTTTTACCCAGCACTTTTACTCTGATCATTTCTGTTTCATCGATGCCTGCTGCCTTTTCAAGCAGATTTCTTGTGTTTTCAAGTATACTTTTTAATTTTTCCTGCATTCTCTTAACCTTTCTATATGGAACTATACATAAGTATGCCCGCAGCCACTGCTGCATTGAGAGAATCAACTTCTCCCTTCATAGGTATTCTGAGTGTTTCATCTGACAAACTTATGAATTCATCTGATACTCCTTTTCCTTCATTCCCGATCACCAGGGCGGTATTCCCGGTCAGATCCGTTTCTCTGAAATCATTTTCTGCGTCTGCTTTTGTGCTGATGATTCTCTTGCCGTTTTTCAAAAGAACCTCTGCGGTATCGTTCGCTTCTTCCGTCAACATCACAGGAAATCTTAATATGGAACCGGCTGCAGCTCTTACTGCCTTTGGAGAATATATATCTCCGCTACCCTTCATTATGATTGCGCCTCCGTATCCGGCCGCCTCAGCTGTCCTTA
>DAIMEC010000094.1:0-4334 GCA_036725465.1 Bacillota bacterium
AGCCAGGGCTTATAGCCCTAGAGCAAACCACCCTTTGGAAGGGTGGTTATGATTGTGCGTTTTTTATTCATAATTTACTTTTCTATGTTTCGCTGTGAAGCCCTGCGCCTTAAAAAGAAAAGAGATATCACTGTCAGGATCATCAAAACAGGTATGGTGATTTTTAACACCTTTTTGAATATTGCAGTATTGGATTCGACTTTTTCCTTTGAGAAAAGACATGCATAGCCCACGGTTTTTCCGTTGTACTCGGCAGTCAGTTTGCCTACGGTCGAATGTTTTTTCACCGGGAAACAAAGTCCAGCCTCTTCTGTTGCGGTTATTTTTATGCCGGAAAAGAGCTGCTTCTTTGTAGTTGATTTGGGTACGATGACTTTAAAGGGCCTTTCCCATGACACCTCTGCTTTTTTGCCCAGGACACCGAAAGTTCCGTCCTTTCCGAGAGCGGCATTTATATTTTTTTTGCTTAAAGCCATTGCTTTATATCCCTTGTAATAGTGATCGAACATTTTTATTGTATCTTTGCAGTTTTTGTCAGAGCCTGAACCTTTCATAACAACTGCTATCAGGTCCATATCACCTCGTTTTACATATGTTACAAGATTGAATTTCGACTCGGTTATATATCCTTTTTTCCCGCCTACAACACCTTCATATTCAAAGGAATGAAATCTTATCATTCTATGGTTGTTGTAAAGATATCTTTTTTCATCGCATTTATTGCTTTTTGGTATAACATGCTTAGATGTTCCCAGTATTTTTACAAAGGTTTCGTTTTTGATTGCATAGTTCATGGCTATGGCCAGATCTCTTGCACTGCTGTAATGCTCTTTATGGAAAAGTCCGCAGGTATTGGCAAAATGAGAATCATTCATTTCCAGCTCGGCAGCCTTTTTATTCATCATCTCTACAAAGGCCTTCTCGGATCCGGCAACATGTTCACCAAGAGCTATTATACAATCGTTTGCCGAAACCAGAAGAGCTCCGTAAAGGGCATCTTCTACAGTTATCTTCTCGCCGGGACGAAGGGCTATATGAGCCCCACGGTGGCTTATGCCTTTCATCACTGCATTGTTTGAAACAGTTACTATATCAGTAAGGTCGGCATTTTCAATAACTACAATAACAGAAAGTATCTTTGTGCAGCTGGCGGGATAAAGCCTTTTATCTGCCTCTTTTTCAAAAAGTATGTTGCCGCTTTTCGCATCCATGAGTACTGCGGATCTGGCATTTATTTTGCCCATGGGTTTTTCGCTGACCGGTATGTCTTCGGTTTCAGCGATAACTGCTGAGAAGCCACTAAAAAATACCGTCACTGTAATGGCAACGGCTGTAATAGCGTTAAGTATTGGCATTGAAAAGAAAGTTTTTTTGCTGTTGTTTTTTTTGTTCATTTCACATCCTGTATTTTACCGGTCACGCAAAGAATTATACAATAAAAACCGGGAAGTGAAAAGAGAAAACTGCATTTATTGACAAATATAATAAAGCGTGTGATAATAACTGAAAAATATACAAAAGCTCTGCAGATACAGAATATGATTCAAAAAGGCAATTAAAATGGATATGAAAAAAGCTATCGAAATGAGAAGATCCAAAAGAAAATATATAGATATACCCCTTGATGAAGAAATGATTTCCATGCTGCGAAAATCCATGGAAACATATAACAGAGAAGGCGGTGTCGATATAAGGATGGTGCTTGGAGACGAAGGAGCTTTCGGCACAGCTATAGGCGGTATCAAAAAGAGTTACGGACTTTTTTCGGGAGTAAAAAATTATTTTATACTGATAAGTAAATTGAGCAGAGAGGAGCATTTTGATCCGCTCATGTATGAAAAACTGGGTTACTACGGAGAAAAGCTTGTACTTGAGGCAACGGCAATGGGTCTTGGCACATGCTGGGTGGGAGGAACATATGATAAGGAAGCTGTAGTCTGCAGCCTTGACAAGGATGAAGAAATAGCATCCCTCATAGCCTTCGGAGCCACAGCCGATAAAATTCCCATAAGCGAACAGATCGTGGGCAAGGCGTTGCACTACAGAAGATCAAAGGAAGTAAAGGATATGCTCAGGACTTCCGGGGATGTTGAAAACTGGATCATCGAAGGAATGAGGTGTGTCGTAAAAGCTCCCTCCTCAATCAATATGCAGCCGGTCATTTTTACGGCATCGGGGGATATGGTGTCAGCGAAGGTGAAGGGCAAAAGAGCCATGGAGTTTTTTGACCTGGGAATCGCCAAACTGCACTTTGAAATAGGCGCGGGAGGAGGGCGATGGGATTTTGGCAACGGAGGGGTTTTTCAGCCGCCCCCGGAGCGACATCAGGATCGATGAAAAATAAAAACCTGCCTTGCGGCAGGTTTTAAGTTTCAGAAGAAAATCAACTATCTGTTTTCTCTGTAGGCTCTTCTTTCAGCCTTTTTTTTGTCTCTGCATTCCTTGCATCTTTTTGGCTCGTTGTCGAATCCCTTTTCTTTGTAGAATTCCTGTTCGCCTGCTGTGAATACGAATTCCTGTCCGCACTCTTCGCAGATCAATGTTTTGTCTTCCATGGTGTTCCTCCAAATGAATCATAGAAATAACTTAATACTTGTTAACTTTATGGGACTATTCTCTTGCAGGAACATCTTTGTTTAAGACTCCAAAAGATGAAAGGACCTATAAAATTCTTTGTACAGCATAATTATATGATTATTTTTTGTATTTGTCCACACTTTTTTTTAAAGTGGGACTATTTCTGTTTCCATGGTTATATCCAGTTTGGCGGCACATTCTATGTAATAATCTACCTGCTCATCAGTAAGCATGTCAGAGGATATCAGACCCTTTTGTTTGATTTTGTCATTTACAAACATTTTTGAAAACAGGAAGCCTCCCTGGCCGGTCAGGTACATTTCTGCCGAGAGTCCTGATCTTTCGAAGGAATCCACAAGGCCCGGCGCAAATATATGAGAATCGACCATAACATTTTTGCCGTCTTTTTTGCCGTAGGCTTCGATGACCATTGCACCTGTATCTGAAACAAGTCCTTCTTCTATGATATCTTTTACTTCTTCATGGTATTTGGGAGCCGGGGGTACATGTGCCAAAACGACATCAAATGGTATCACCTTACGACCCTTTATTTCTTCTTCCTCCCGGGAAAGAAGGCCGGCTCTGTAAAGGGGCCTCGCAAAGTCTATGCCCACACCACCGTATTTGAAATAAATATTTTTTACACCTTTAAAAAATTTTTCGGAATTGAGTCCCATGTAAACAGGTTCATCATGAGCATGTTCCACCATTGTTACGCTTTCGCCGCCCATTTCGGGGAATTGTCTGGTTAAAGGTTTGCTGAAGGGCTGCGTCCTTATTATTCTGCCATTTTCAAAGGCATAGGCCTCCTCGCTCATGTCGGATAAGGCAACTAAAGGTGACCACCAGAACGGAAGGAAGCGCTTTGACTCCACACCTTCATAGACCATCATGTTTATGGTATCACAGGTGTCCAGTTCTCTTATGGTTTTTCTTGCCATCACACATATCAGACCCGGGGCGGAACCTGTACCGATCAAAGCCGTCTTTCCCGCTTTTTTGAAACGCTCACCATGATCTTTGTACATGATCTTTATTCCTTCTACCCATTCATCGGCAGGGTCCTCGCAGTGAGCAACATTTTCGCAGGCTGCAAAGTCCTGATAATCCGCCTTTACTTCTATGGCAGTTTCCATGACGTTTATACCGTAATCCAGCGGCAGGGCATTTACTATAAGATCTGTTCCCGCAGCCAGTTTCATTATTTCTTCTTTCTTTGACGCATCCACTTTTGCTGCTTTGCCTTTTTTTAGTATACCCACAAGGGAGTCCACCGCTTTTTTGTCATAGTCTGCACATATTATCTCTGATACATTTGGTTCTTCATCCAGTCTTTGAGCAACGGTAGAACCTTGAGCACCGGTGCCAAGTACAAGTATCTTTTTCATTTCTTCCTCCTTTATAAAACCGATTTAAGTTTAGCACAGCAAAAAAAACCGGGCAAGAAACAGGAAGAATATTTTAAAAATGTTGAAATTTGAACAGAAAAGGGGCCATATGATATAAAAGGACCCAAAAAGCATAAAAGTTTTGCTTTTTAATGGATTGAAATTTGTGATTCTTTTTCCGGAAAAGACTTAAGAACAGAAGACTTTTCATAAATAGCAAAATCAAAAAGCAAATTAAACAATAAAAGCGTTTAAACCCCGATGTACAATATAGTAAGATAAATAAATAGATCAATTCTTTTCTGTTGCATTTTGGGTCTGTAAAGTAGATATGAAAAAAAGAGGCCATGAGAATAATGTTTCTGCTAA
>DAIMEC010000095.1:0-4315 GCA_036725465.1 Bacillota bacterium
AGGGGTTTACCACCATGTCTTCCGCTCTGGCTGCAACACCGACTATCATTCCTTCATAAACCTTTATCCCCGGTTCAATAAAAAGCACTGCTCTCTCCTGTATATTGAATAAAGCATATGATGTGGCAGTTCCCGGTTCCTGGGCAATGACCACACCGTTTGTTCTGCCGGGCATCTCTCCCTTATAAATGTCAAAACACTTGAAACTCCTTACCATCGTTCCTTCTCCCCGGGTATCGTTGATAAATTCTGTCCGATACCCGAGAAGGCCTCTTGTGGGCAGAATATAGTTGATTTTAGAGTATCCGTTTTCGCTTATCATTTCCGTCATGATGCCTTTTCGTATATTTAATTTTGATATTACTGCGCCGGTATAAGAATCGGGTACAGATAATATCAGTTCCTCGAAGGGTTCAAGTTTTTCTCCTTTTTCACCTTTTTTCATTATAACTTCCGGTTTGCTCACAGCCAGTTCGTATCCTTCCCGTCTCATGTTTTCGATAAGCACAGAAAGATGAAGCTCTCCCCTGCCGCTAACCTTGAAAACATCCGTCGAGTCGGTTTCTTCCACAGTCAGCCCCACATTTACTTCCAGTTCTCTGAAAAGTCTTTCTTTTATGTGACGGCTTGTTACATATTTGCCTGATTTTCCTGCAAAAGGAGACTTGTTCACTATGAAATCCATTGAGAGGGTAGGTTCCTCTATATTTATCATTTCCATGGGTTCAGGTGACTTTTCATCACAAAGGGTATCACCTATGGATATATCAGAAATACCCGATATGACCACAATGTCCCCGCACTGGGCATTTGGCACAGCCGCTCTTTTCATGCCCCTGTATATGAACACCTGGTTTATTTTTCTCTTTTCTCTGATGCTGTCTCCCCGGCACAGAAGTGCCTCCGAGGCTTCACTTATTACCCCCTTTGTCACTCTTCCTATTCCAAGTCTTCCTATATAGTCATCATAGCCAAGACTTGATATCTGCAACTGAAGAGGCTCAGAAACATGATCCGGATAAAAGGAGCACTGCCTGATGATAGTATCAAAAAGAGGCTTTATATCAAGTCCACTTTCGCCTGCAGCATTTTTTTTCTTTTTTGTGCCTTTGTCAAAAACATCAATTCCTTTTACATCTTCAGGATCATAAACCACTATCCCCTGTCTTGCTATACCATAGAGTATGGGAAAATCCAGTTGTTTATCCGTAGCATTAAGATCCATAAACAGTTCATATACTTCATCGACCACTTCTTTTATCCTTGCATCTTTTTTATCTATTTTATTGATCAAAAGTATGGGTACGATACCCTGCTCAAGGGATTTTTTCAGTACGAATCTTGTTTGAGGCATTGGTCCTTCTGCGGAATCCACCAACAGTATTACTGTGTCCACTGTTTTCATTATACGTTCCACTTCAGAAGAAAAATCCGCGTGCCCCGGTGTGTCCACGATATTTATTTTTATATCATCGTGCATAACTGAACAATTCTTGGAATATATGGTTATTCCTCTTTCCCGTTCTATATCGTCACTGTCCATTACACAATCCGCCACTGTTTCGTTTTCACGAAAAACACCACTTTGGTTGAGAAAGGCATCTACCAAAGTGGATTTTCCTGCATCTACATGCGCTATTACCGCAATATTGATTATCTTTTGTCTCTTCATGTATTTATTGTAACATATCAGACGGCTGTTTATGAATATTTCTTTATGAAAGTTTCATCACCATGAGCCGCCGCCGCCGCCGCCCATGCCGCCTCCGGAGAAACCACCGCCTCCGCCGAAGCTGCCTCCGCCGCCTTCCACTGAAGATGAGGGAAGCACTATGCTGCTATCCATTGCTGAAGTATAGTGGTTAAAAGAGTTGACAAAAATAAGGGCTGAAAAGGTATCATAACGATAATCACCGTAATACCATGTGGGAGGTTCAATAACAATGTTCTCAAACTTTTTGGCCCACTTTTTGGTAAGGCCAAGAACATAAGCGTAGGGAAGGATATCATAGAAATATTCCGGGTTTTCGTTTACCATCATTTCTATCCTTGCTTTGTCTGCAACTTTTATGTATTCTTTGAAACCAAGTATTTTCCCCAGCATTTCTGCGCCCCTCCTGGTCCTTTTCTGCATATATCTGGTGGCCCACAATCCCACTGCTTCCATCAATACAAGAATCAGTGCAGGGATCAGTTCCCCTGTCATCCAGTATATGATGAAGAAAGTGGCAACCATGCCGGCCAAAAGACATATGATACTTAGGATCATTGTCAATGTCTTGGTGGTTTTCTTTCTTATATACTTCTTGTCATGTTCTTTTGCCGATATCGTATATGAAAGTATCACAAGCACCAGGGCCACGGCAAATCCGATCATTATGCTGAAGGTGCCGGTAAACACACAGGTCAGAAGTCCGGACACCAGCAGTGCAGCCGCCACTGCCGCATATGCGGCAAGTCTTGCCCTTACACTGGAAAGAGCAAATATACGCTTCTCCTTCTTTTTTATGAATTCGTCTGCCAGCTGCTTTTGGGAAGCAGCAAATGTGGGATAAAAGCCCGTTCCCAGCTGGGAAAGGTCTACAGTATCTCCCTGTCCCCGGTCAAACAAACCGTTGAAAAAAGTAAGCTCGTAAGTCAGGCTGTCTTCAGGCAGATCCTTTAACTTCCTAAGTGTGAAATCACGTCCCTTTTCATCGGCTTCTTCAATAGTCAGATAACCTTTGTGAGCAAAATAAATTATAAGAGAAATGAGATCTTTCTTATCGCTTATGCCGTCAATTATATATCCCATTTCTGCCGGGGATACTTCTTCGGGAGGATCAAATTCCACAGTCTGTATGTGTTTTGGATCTCTTCCGTATCTGAACCAGAAAAAGACAAGGGCAAGTATGGCCAGTATGCCTGTTATCAGCATAAGTGTTATAGCCCAGTCATAGCTCAGTTCTCCTTCAAAATAGTCTTCCGGCAGCACAAGCCTGATGGTGGTACCGGCACCTGCAAGAAGTCTTTCGGTGCTGTGTATGTGTATTGTGTTCCCTTTGACGTCCCATTTGACTTTATTAATGTTATCACCGATACCTCCGGCAAAAACTTCCAGTTCATCTTCATCAAAGCTTTTTGGCATGTTTACTGTTATATCGGTATTATCAATGGCAGTTGGCCAGTCTTTTGGCAAAAGATTAAGGTAAAGAGTGTCAGAGTTTTTTGATTTGTCCGCTGCCATCCTGTAGTTATAAGAGATAGTATAGGCATGGATGCCTTTTATAGTTTTATCCTCTTCCCCTATTTTCACCACAGTGAATCCGTCCTCATTATATGTTTCATAATTATAATCGGAAACGGTTATATCTTCTATTTTGTTATGATAATTTGTTTCCACCTTTTTGCCGTCAATTTTCTCGTAGGTAGTCCCCCTATAAGGTATATTTCTGAATATGCCTCTTCTGGGTTCAAGAAATTTGACCTTTATTTTTTCTGTTATATATGCGGATTTGTCTTCTTTCACATTTACCTGCACATCAAAATCCATGGTCTTCATATTGGTATCGGCAGCAAATACCACCGGAGCAGAAAACACAATTATGAGCGCCACTGCAGAGAAGATCGCAAGGATATTTTTCAATGATCTTTTCATATCAAAATCCCACCTTAACATTTTTTCTCTCTTCTTCTGTCTCAACTTCAAACATCTTCTTTCTTTCAAACTTGAACATACCTGCAATTATATTGCTGGGAAATACTTCTGTTTTGGTATTGAACTGTTTCACCACTGCATTATAGTATTTTCTTGAATTTGCTATATCCTCTTCCACTTTTTTGAGCTGTGACTGAAGATCCATGAAATTCTGATTTGCTTTAAGATCAGGATAATTCTCAGCCACCGCAAAAAGATTTTTCAGTGTCCCGGAGAGAATATTTTCTCCCGCTGCTCTTTCTTCGATGCTTCCCGCATTCTGTACGGCGGCTCTTGCATCGGTAATTTTCCGGAAAGTTTCTTTTTCGTGAGATGCATACCCTTTTACCGTTTCAACCAGATTGGGTATAAGATCGAATCTTTTTTTCATGTAGACATCCATTGTAGCGAAACCTTCTTCTACATTGTTCCTTAATTTTATGAAACCGTTATAGGCCGCTATAAACCAGATGACTATTACGGCCACCACCGCCAGTATTACTATTAGTATTATTGTGCTTGTCATGTAAATACCTCCTATTCTTCTATGGCCCATTTTACGGGCTCGCCGAATTTTGACAAAAAATCATTGGCAGCAGAAAAATATTTTCCGCCGAAAAAACCTTTATAAGCCGAAAG
>DAIMEC010000096.1:0-4253 GCA_036725465.1 Bacillota bacterium
TGCTGGAATTCAGCAGTGATGCAGATCTTGATACGGTATCCGTTGATATAAGGGATAAAATTGATCTTGTTTCAGGCAGTTGGAACGAGAATGTGACAAAGCCGACAGTAATGAAATTGAATCCTGATATGATGCCCGTTACAGTGGCGGCAGTAAACATGAAGGGCAAAACAAGTTCCCGGATATCCGATCTTCTTAATGAGGAACTATTAAGACAGCTGGAGGGTACAGATGGTGTTGCCAGTGTTTCCGGTTCCGGAATGGTGGAAAACAGTATACATGTGGAACTTGATCAGGATAAAATAGATAAAACAAACAAAAAAGTCAGAGATGCTGTACTGTCCCAATATGTACAGGCATCAGGTCAGTTGGAAGGCGGGATCTCCTATGCCGAAGCACAGCAGGACAAAACAGATGATTCAAAAAAAGAGATAACGGAAGGCCAGGTCGAACTGGCAAAACAGACCGAAGCCTCCCGCATACTGCTTCAAAGGAATAAGGATCAGCTGGAGGCTCAGTTGAGTTTGGATCCTTCACTGGCCCCCTATATAGTTCCCAGGATAAGTGCAATTGAAGAAGCCATCTCGAATTTAAATATCCAGTCTCAGATAGGATCTTCAAGACTTTCAAATGCCATGTCAGAAACCGTTTCGGCAGGTGCGATGCTTAGCATGACAGTTGATCAGCTTCAGTCTTCTCTGAATGAAATAAACACACAACGCGACTCCGCCTTAAGCAGTGCTGATCTGACAGGGATCCTGACAATGAGCAATATCTCCTCCATATTGGGCGCACAGAATTTTGCCATGCCGGCGGGATACATAACAGAAAACGGTACTGATATGATGGTGTCTTTGGGAGATAAGTTCAAAAATATCAGTGAGATAGAAGAGCTGGTACTTTTGGACACGGGTATCCCGGGAACAGAGCCTGTAACAGTGGCAGATGTGGCCCAAGTCAGGGATTTCAGCGACGTTGAAAATGTCTATGCCAAGATCAACGGAGAAGACGGGGTGCTTCTTACTTTCAGTAAGCAATCCGATTACCCTACCACAGAAACGGCGGCAAATATACAGGATAAATTCAAAGAACTTGAAAAGGAATATGACGGACTTGAGTTCACCACTCTTTCCGACCAGGGCGAATACATATACATGGCCATAGATTCTGTTCTTCAGAACCTTTTTCTCGGAGCCGTTTTGGCCATATTGATACTTATGTTTTTTTTAAGAGACATACGACCTACTCTGATAACTGCTTTTAGTATACCCATAAGTCTTACCTTTGCCATAGCACTTATGTATTTCACCGGGGTCACGCTCAATGTGATCTCTCTGGCAGGTCTTGCCGTAGGTGTTGGTATGCTTGTCGACAATTCGATTATAGTAATAGAAAATATATATCGGCTGAGAGCTCTGGGGTATGGCAAGATACAGGCTGCATTTTCGGGCGTGAAGCAGATGTCGGGAGCAATAACAGCATCGACCTTTACAACAGTATGTGTATTTATACCCATCGTATTTGTTGAAGGAATAACAAGGGAAATATTTGTGGATATGGCCCTTACAGTGACCTATTCTCTGATGGCAAGTCTGTTTGTGGCTCTTACCCTGGTTCCGGTCATGGGCAGAGGATTTCTGAAAACTGTATCAGCAAATACGGTGCTTTCCAGGAACAGCAAATATGTTTTGAAATACAGAAAGGCTGTAAGATATGTGCTGGCTCACAAATCAAGAGTGATGATAATTGCCACACTGTTGCTTGTAGCATCTTCTGCGGTGACCTTTTCCAGGGGCTTTGAATATATGCCGCCCATGTCCACGCCGGAGATATCTGTGGATATCGAACTTCCAAAAGAAAACACCCTGCAAGAGACAGCAGAAACATGTGACAGAATAGCAGAAAAAATCAGGAACACAGAAGGTGTTGAAACGGTGGGGGTCATGCTTTCATCCAATACTGCGGCAATGTTTGGTTTTACTGCGGATCTCAAGGACTATTCCAGGGTAAGCATGTATGTTCTCCTGGATAAAGATAAAACAGAGCTGAACCCGTCCATATCAAAAAAGATAAAAGAAGCCGGAGAAAAATACGGATGTGAAATGATTGTTTCCGGTGATGTGGACATGAGCAGTTATTCAGCTATGGGAGGCAGCGGCATAGTGGCCAATATCTACTCAGACGATCTTGATGACCTAAGAGAATTCTCATCCAGAGTTGAGAAAAAACTGAGAACCGTAAAAGGGACTGATAATATATCTGATAGTGAAGAAGATTCTGTTCCCGAAATTAAAATAACGGTAAATAAAAATAAAGCCATGGAAAAAGGATTTACAACTGCGCAGATATATGCACAGGTATCTGCAGCCCTTGCAACGGAACAGAACGCCACATCTATGACATATGAGGGAAACAAAAGAGACATAGTGGTGACAGCATCAGAAAACAGTAAAACAGATCTTGAGAAATTGAAAGACATGGAACTTGTTGCTTCAAACCAGGCAGCAGGAGAAGCGGCGGCCGGCGAAGGTGGTACAGAGAAAGTAAAACTATCCGAAATAGCCGATATTTCAAAGGATAAGGCTCTTGAAACTATAACACATGATAAACAGAAACGGACCATACAGGTCACATCTGAAGTGAAAAATGGACAAAATATAACCAAGGTAACGGAAAAGGCCAGGGATTCTGTAGAAAAAATGGATATCCCATCAGGCACAGAAGTTGAATTCACCGGAGAAAATGAAACCATAATGGATGCCATGAAGCAGCTGGTTCAGATGCTTCTTCTGGGGCTTTTGATGATATACCTTGTTATGGTCGCTCAGTTCCAGTCATTAAGATCTCCCTTTATAGTTATGTTCACAGTGCCTCTTGCATTTACCGGAGGACTTCTGGGACTTCTTATTACAGGAAACGACATAAGTGTTGTATCCATGATAGGATTTATAATGCTGATGGGTGTGATAGTAAACAATGCAATAGTTTTGATCGATACAGTAAATCGTCTGCGCAAAGAGGGAATGGACAAAAGAGAGGCCATAGAAGAAGCGGGATCAATAAGATTAAGACCTGTTCTCATGACCGCTCTTACTACTGCACTTGCACTCACGCCCATGGCTTTCGGTTTTGGGGAAGGCGCTGAAATGATGCAGCCTGTGGCCATAGTATGCATAGGTGGACTCATATATGCCACTTTTATGACACTGCTTGTAATACCCGCTATGTACGATGTTTTGAGCCGCAAAAAAACATCTGTGATTTCAGAAGAAGAGTTGACGATAATCGATGAGTAATGATATAATTACTCCATTGTGCCGGCGTGATGGAATTGGCAGACGTGCGGGATTCAAAATCCCGTGGTGACAACACCGTATGGGTTCGACTCCCATCGCCGGCACCAGAAGAACCAGTTTTAAAATGTCTAAGGAGGATATATTTATGAATAGCAGCACCTTGTTAACTTTCGGACCACTTATTTTGATCGTGGTAATCATGTATTTTCTGTTGATCAGGCCTCAGAAGAAAAGAGAGAAACAGGTCAACCAGATGAGAGCCAACTTGAAAGTGGGTGACGAAATAATAACTATAGGCGGTATTTGCGGAAAAATCGTCAAGACCAAAGACGAATCTATCATTGTACAGGTAGGTGCCGATAAACTGAAGTTTGAAATGATGAAATGGTCGGTATCAAAAGTTGTTGAAAGCGCATCAAGACCTGCCCAGAAAGCTGAAGAAGAACCGGAAGAAACAGCTGAAGAAACAAAAAGAAGCAGACCGAGAAGAATGAAAAAAGCTGCAGTGGCAGAGGATATTAAGGAAGACGCAGATACTGATGCAGCGGAAGATACAGAAAAATAGCAGATCTGAAAAAAGAAAGCGAAAGCCCTTGTGTATCCAGGGGCTTTTTATGTGTTTAAATATTGGAAAATCAATGGTTTTTCCTTGTGGAAGAGATAGAAAAGTTGTATAATATAATGTAATGCAAAAAATAAAAAGGTGGATAGAAGAATGAACGATACTCTCAAAAAAGTCTTTGCGGTGCTGGTCATTATAATCATTGCTTTCGGCTGGTACTGGAGCGTTGCAGGCAGAGGCTCTGTGGGTCCCTTGAAAGACAAGATAAAGCTTGGGCTTGATATAAAAGGCGGAGTTTATGTGGTGCTTGAGGCCCAGACCAACAAGAAAGGCGAGAAGCTAAAGGATCTTATGGAACAGACACAGGCAGTCATAGAGGGACGGGTTAACCAGAT
>DAIMEC010000097.1:0-4238 GCA_036725465.1 Bacillota bacterium
AGACAGGGCTATGCCTGTCTTTTGGCTGGTTTACGTGCTTTTTTAGAGTTTTTTGAGTTCCTCAATACAGTTCATGCAAACGTTCTTGCCGCCGATGGTTTTTATATCTTTTGCGTTTCCGCAGAAAACACATGCGGGCTCATATTTCTTCAGCAGAATATAATCATCATCCACATAAATTTCAATTGGGTCTTTGATCTCAATATTCAAGGTCCTTCTCAATTCAATAGGCAATACGATCCTGCCCAGCTCATCGACTTTACGTACGATCCCCGTAGCTTTCATCTATATAATCTCCTTTCAACCAATTCTGAACAAAATTGTAAGTAAGATATATTATTGCCTATATTTGTAAATTTGTCAACCTTTTTCACTTTTTTTGATAATATTGACCAGCGACGTCACTGCTGAAGCAATAGATGAAAGGGATTTTATCACGCTCTCTTTTCCTTTCATGGCATCTGTGAAACCGGTCACGGAATCTTTGATTCCATCCAGCATATTATCCACATCTTCAGATCTTTTCTTTGCTATACCTGTCATAGTCTTCGTGTCTTCCATAATGGCATTCGCATTTTTGACCGAAGTTATAACATTCTTTATAAGTACTATCAAATAGATTATCAGGACAAAAAGTCCTCCGAATATAAGGAAAAGCATGGCGTCTTTCAGCGTTATTGTCATATCCATCTTTCTACCTCCCGTGTTTTTGGCGTGTATATTATTATCCCTTATTATATGGGATTTTTCAATATGTTTTTCTGAACCTGCGGAATCAGTTTATTTTTGACATTCTCTTTCGTATATTCCCATTATCTCCTCGGAATAGTTACCCACCATATCATAAATTAAAAGAGGATCAAGTATTTTCAGTTCTTTACCCCCGTCTTTTGTGCAGTGGAGCATCACGATATTAGCGGTTTTTTCTTTGTCCGGACAAACAAGTCTCATTTCTTTGGGTTCGAGTCCGTTCTTTCTGGCGAAAAACAAAAGATCTGTAAGTCTGGACGGTCTGTGAACTATATAGAAATCCCCCTTATTTTTGAGAAGTTTGGCTGCCGCATGAATAAAGTCATTCATGTCCGCCGTTATTTCATGTCTGGCTTTTGCCATTGTTAACTCGGGATTTTGCAACCCACTGCCATCTGCCACGTATGGAGGATTCGTCACCACCATATCCATGGTGCCCCAAAGATCCCGGGGTATGTTTTTTATATCACAGCCTATTATTTTTATCCTGTCATCGAGTCCGTTTTCCGACACATTCCTTTTTGCCAGCTCAACTGCATCCCTTTGTATCTCAAATCCGACTATCTCCGGTATCCGGGTCTTATAGCTCAAAATAAGGGGTATTATGCCCGTTCCCGTTCCCAGGTCAGCTGCTTTTTTTATGTTTTTTTTGCATTTGGCTGCGAAATCGGAGATTATGACCGAATCGACCCCATAGCAGAATTCTCCGGGTTTTTGGATCAGCCTGAGGTTTCCGAACCCTATTTTATCTTTTCTCTCCGGGCCCATCAGTCTTTCAAAAGCTCCTTGATCTCTTCAGGTATCTCTTCTTCGTATATTTCAGGTTCCACGGTTTTTACTGCGGCTTTTCTTCCCAGCCTTTGTATTTCTTCTTTGCTGTAGATGTATAATTCTGTGCTCAGTTTCCCGTGGATGTCATTCTCTTTGTCTTCTTCCTCAATAATAAGTCTTGACTTCACTTTGTTCTGAAGTATGTTCGATTCCATTACTATGGCCATTCCTTCGGGGATCTTGATTTTTTCTCCCTGTTCCGGCATTCCTTTTTTCATTTCCATATATACATCATTTTCATATTTGAGGCAGCACATAAGTCTTCCGCAAATACCGGATATCTTTGTAGGGTTCAAAGAAAGGTTTTGAAGTTTTGCCATTTTTATGGAAACGGGTTCGAAATCGCTGAGCCATTCATGGCAGCACAGACCTTTTCCGCAGTTTCCTATACCGCCCAGCATTTTGGCTTCGTCTCTGACTCCTATTTGCCTTAATTCTATCCTCATGCGGAATACCCCGGCAAGATCTCTTACAAGCTCTCTGAAATCCACTCTTCCGTCGGAAGTGAAATAAAAAATTATCTTATTGTTGTCAAAAGTATATTCAACATCAATAAGCTTCATATCAAGCTCATGCTTTTCTATCTTTTCCTGACAAAGTTCCAGCGCCTTTTGCTTTTTATGAAGGTTTTCCTCATATATTTTTCTATCCTTTTCGTCGGCCTTTCTTACGATTTTTTTTAGGGGCTGTACTATTTCGGATTTCTTCACATCGGCTGCTTCTCTGGTAACCGTGCCGAATTCCATACCTCTGGCCGTTTCAACTATCACACTGTCGCCCAAAGACAATTCGAATTCTCCCGGATCGAAGTAATAAACCTTTCCCGCATTCTTGAATTTTATACCAACTACATTAACCATTATTATCCTCCGATTTCAAGAATCATTTTTTTTACTGCATAATCAACTGATATTTTTCTTCTTATATCTGCTTTGGCCTTTTCAATGGCACTTACCGCATCATATATATATTCCTTTTCAAAAAGCTCGCTCCTGCAGCCTTTTCCCTTGATAAGCTCACCGTATATCTCTTCCATGCAGTCAAGAAATTCTCCGGCCTTATCCGGGTCTTTGCCTATAAAGTCGATTTTCTTCTTAAGCTGATAAAAAGGAGTTTTTTCTATAAGCATATAAACTGTTTCTTCTGCCTTTTCCTTCAGCGGGGAAATCCCTTCTTCATATCCGGCCACCCGGCATCTGACACACCTTGAAATTATGGTTTTGGGCAACACCTCTGGGTTTTCGGATAATAGCATTATGACTGTCCCCAGGGGCGGTTCTTCAAGGGTCTTGAGGAGCCTGTTTGCCGCTCTGGCACTCATAATGTCTGCATCACTTATTATGGCTATGTTTCGATCCCCTTCAAAGGGCTTTTTTTGAAGCCTGGAACAAAGCATTTCTATTCCTTCGTCTTTTAGACTTTTAGACCGCCGTCCCTCGGCAACAGTGCCCTAAAAAAGTTACATCTATGTGATTTTCATTTTGTGTTTTTATGCACACATCACAGACACCGCAGCCTTTTCCTTTTTCTTTTTGACACAGCAGGGCTTTTGTGAAAGCCTTTGCAAAGGATTTTTTATCAACGCTACCGGGAGCTTCAAATATATATGCATGATGTACCGAGTTATTGTTTATGGCAGTCTGCAAATTTTTTATTAGTATGTCGTTGTTTTCTATATCACTGAAAATCATTATGGTTTTTTAGTATCCTTTCAAGCTGCATCCCTATCTCTCTGCTGACCTCCTCTATGGTCCCCCTGGCATCTATTACTATTATCCTGTCGGGATACCTTTTTTCAAGTTCTATATATCCTCTGTATACATTTTCATGAAAATCGCTGTTTTCACTTTCTATCCTGTCTTTGTTCTCCGTCTTTATCCTGTTTTTCCCGAAGTCCGGGGCAAGCTTCATTAAAAAGGTTATGTCCGGTATACAGCCTGCCACTGCATAATCGTTTATGACGTTAACGCTTTCTCCCAGACCTCTGCCGTATCCCTGGTATACTATACTGGAGTCCACAAATCTATCGCAAACAACGATCTTACCTCTTTCAAGGGCCGGTTTGATCACCTGTGAAACCAGCTGGGAACGGGCTGCAGCATAAAGCAGTGCTTCTGTCATGGGCACCATATCACTGTTGTTTTTGTCCAGGATTATTTTTCTTATCTTTTCACTGATCGGGGTGCCTCCCGGTTCTCTCGTGAAAATCGCTTTCTCTCCCTTTTTTTCAAGAAAACTTTTTATGAACTCAAGCTGGGTGGATTTACCTGCGCCGTCCGGGCCTTCCATTGTAATAAACAGACCTTTTTTCATTATTTCTTTCCTTTATGCGTTTCTTTCTCTTGATATAAAATGCCAGCTGATTCCAGGCATCTCCCAGAAAATGGACTGCCAGGTAAGCAAGAGGAAGACAAAGCAGTAAAACAAATGCTATTTTGAGCAATATCATTATTCTTTGTCTCCTTTCTTTTGAATTATCAGCTATGCTATTATACCATATTTTTATATTTATGTGATATAATAAAGGGACACCAAGAGCTTATATGATCAATAAAGGAGAACTAAATGGACCAGCTTCGCAGAATGACAGAAATCTTCCCCAAAACCCACTACTGGAACGATTCCTGTGACTTGAATGAACTTAAGTATTCCCTTCA
>DAIMEC010000098.1:0-4183 GCA_036725465.1 Bacillota bacterium
AAATGGAATGCCTATGACTTTAAAATATTATATGAGAATTCCAGGATAAAGGTTTATGTCACAGAAACCGAGTGTGTCTTTTCTCTGGAAAAGGGAAAAAGCAAAATGATAACTGTATATGGGAAACCTTACAGACTCAAAAAAAGGCTGGTCATAAAAAGGTCTTCCGGTGAAAGCGAATAAAAGACAAGGACAAAAAACAATGGTTTACGAAGCTGTTATTTTTGATCTGGATGGCGTGCTGTGCCATACAGACAAATATCATTATATGGCATGGAAGGAGATCGCAGGAGAACTGGGCATCAGTTTTGACAGAAAGATCAATGACCGTATGCGCGGTGTGAGTCGTATGGAGAGCCTGGAAATACTTCTTGAAAATTTCAAAGGGAATCTTTCCTGGCAGCAAAAGGAATGTTATGCACAAAAAAAGAACCGGATATACCGTTGCCTGCTCAAAAACATATCCGAAAAAGACCTGGAGCCTGAAGTGAAACAGACGCTTGATGCCATAAAGGCATCGGGCATAAAAACCGCCATCGGCTCCTCCAGCAGAAACACAAAATTCATCTTGGAGCAACTGGGGCTTTCCGGGTTTTTCGATGCTGTTGCCGACGGCACTGACATAACCCGATCAAAACCTGACCCGGAGGTTTTCATAAAGGCTGCAGAATTTCTGGGGGTAGAACCCAAAAGCTGTCTTGTGGTTGAAGATGCAGTAGCGGGACTTACGGCGGCTGCGGCGGCGGGCATGGACTGCGCTGCCATGGGGAATCTCAAAGATTCGGCAAAGGCGGATCATTACCTGGACAGGTTTTCCGATCTGCTGCACATATTATGATTTTTTTGTTCGCCGCTACTCAAACTGAGTATGTGTCACAGAGAAGTACTTACAGAAGAAGTGTGCACAGAAGAAGTATATCAAAGAGGAGGTTTCATGATCCTTGCTGCAGATATAGGCGGGACAAAATTGCTTTTCGGACTTTTTGAAGTTCGGGAGGGCAGCAAACTTGCCCCGAAATATATACGAAGGTATCAAAGCCGGCAGTTTATGTCACTTTATGAAGCGACAGAGACGTTTCTTTCGGATGTGAGGGAAGAAACAGATGTGTCTGATATCCAAACCGCCTGTTTCAGTATGGCGGGTCCCGTGGTGGAAAACAGGTGTTTTCTGGTCAACCTCGGCTGGCATGTGAATGCGGATGATATGAAAGAAAGATTACCACATATAAAGGATATTATCCTTTATAATGATCTTGAGGCGACGGCCGTGGGACTTAAGGGTCTTAAAAGTGACGATTTGGTTGAGCTTACACCGGAAATTTCTTCTAAGGAGACGGACAGCAAAGCTATACTGGCCGCAGGCACGGGACTGGGCGAAGCCCTTATCCTGGGCGGAAAAGTTTTCCCTTCCGAGGGAGGACACTGCGAATTCGGTCCGCGTACCTTGGAAGAAATAAGATTGTGGCATTTTCTGCATGAACATTACGGGCATGTAAGTTATGAACACATTCTTTCCGGTGCAGGCCTGTGCCGGCTGGCACTGTTCGTTATGAACGAAAAGGGAATAAAGAAGCCCGGATTTGATCTTCTGCCCGAAGAGATATCACGAAGGGGCCTTGACGGAGACTGCGAGATATGCAGATCCGCCCTTGATATTTACACCGGCATAATGGGAGCCGAAGCGGGGAATCTCGCTCTTAAATCCATGGCTCTGGGAGGCATATATCTGGGAGGGGGCATACCGCCGGAGATAATATCAAGGCTCCGAAAAGAGGACTTCATAAGATCCTTCAGAGCCAAGGGGAGACTTTCTTCTCTGCTTGAAAAGATCCCCGTCACAGTTATCTTGAACAACAACACCGCCCTTTACGGCAGCGCCATAATAGCTGCAGAAAAAGAGGGGCATACCGGAAACCTTAGTCTGGAAGAACTGTGACTAAAAAAAATAATTATGTATAATAAAAAAACGGATGAGGCATATGACCTGTCCGTTTTTTACATATAATCGTATCACCATATAATTGATTCTTTTACTGTTCCACTCCGTTTAGGCTCAATATATCGTTGAGATCACGCGCTGCTTTTTGCCAGCTTTCGTAGCCTTCCCGTCCCCGGTGATCTTCTGTTTCATATTTGTGATCAAGATAGTCCGAAAGGTAATCAGTATATTTCATTGCTCCCCATACGTTCATATGCCTTTCGTTATAAAAATCCCGGCTGTAATCAACTCCCAGGGCTTCACGCATTTGTTGCGTGTTGAAGTTGATGGTATCAAATCCGTTGTCTTCTGCTTTTTTGAGGGCATAGTTTATTTTTGCCAGGTTTTCTTCCTCGGTATTCAAAGGAGCCGTAACGAAAATAACATGACAGTCAAGGGTTTTGCAGTATTTGATAAGCTTATCCAGACAGTCTTCAAACAGAGGTTCTATAGGAGATATACTTTTTCCATCTGTGGTAATAGCAGGAGAAGGGGTTTGAATGAAGGAATTCTCTGAAACCTTAAATCCTTTATATTTGCCCCGCTCATCCACTATTGAGGTCCACTTATGAAAGGTTTCATCATCAAGCATGGAATGAACGATATATGCATAGTTGAAGTAATTGATGAAATTAGTATCGACATCTTTATCTGTTGATGAAGCTTTGGCAAAATCAACAACGGCATTGATAGCTTTCAGCTTTGTAGTTGAGGGCTTCATGGGTTTTAAGATAATCCGTGCGGCCAGAGGTTTGAAATTCCGGACCGGCTTATATAACCGGCGCAGTTCGATAATCACATATTCAAAATCCTGTGTTTTGGCACATTCTTCGATAACATACTGATAAGCTGCAAAGGGCATGGATGCTGTGGAAAAATTATATACGCACTGTCCGTTTTTCTCATATGCTCTGGTGGGCATCCAGTATCGGTATGTGGAACTGGCTCCCACATAGAGCCCGTCCAGGGAGTTTTCGGTTTCCTGATAAAAACGGTGATAAAGACTTTTTGACGGATCGTCTTTGTGGTCGGCATATATATAAAAGCCGTAAAAGAGATCAATGGATAAGATACATATAAGTGAAATGACTACAAATATTTTTAATGCTTTTGACAGTCCGGGCGTTGATGACTTCTTCATATTTTCAGGCCTTTCCAGATGGATAAAAATCACTTTTCAGTTATACTAAAACACCATATCATACAATTTAAGTTATACAGCATAAAAGTGTCCAAAGCAACATGTTTCATGAAAATATCATGAATAATCATCATTTCTTCAAACAGTGAGCAAAAAATAAATATAAGACTTTCAGGGTTGAGAAAAAGTCTTTTTCGATGTAAAATATAATTCTATGATAAGGAGGAAAATAAATGACAGAAGACAAGATCATAAAACAAAATGAAGCTGAAGAAAGCAGAAAATATATAGACGGATATATAAAAAGGGCAAGAGCAGCTCAGGAAGAATTCGAGAAAATGCCCCAGACCAAAGTAGATACGGCAGTAAAGGTCATAGCAAAAGTTATACATGACAATGCGGGCATGCTTGCCGAGATGGCGGTGACGGAAACGGGCATGGGAAATGTCAAAGACAAAACCCTAAAAAACGAGAATAAAGCCAATATCATCTGGAACAGCCTCAAGGGCAAGCCTTCAAGGGGCATAATCGAAAGAGATGATAAGACGGGTATAACCAAGGTGGCAAAACCCATGGGAGTGGTGGCTGCCATAACTCCATGCACGAACCCCATCGTGACGCCCATGAGCAATGCAATGTTTGCATTGAAATGCGGCAATGCCATAGTTATAACGCCCCATCACAAAGCCATCAAATGCAGTACTGAAACTGTTGATCTTATGAGAACGGAGCTTCAAAAAATCGATCTGCCCCAAGACCTGATACAGATCCTTGATATGCAGTCCAGAGAAAACACCGGGACTTTGATATCTTCTGCGGATGTGGTGGTGGCCACCGGTGGAGCGGGAATGGTCAAAGCCGCCTACAGCTCCGGGAGACCGGCCCTTGGAGTGGGAGCCGGAAACGTGCAGTGCATAATAGACCAGGGCTATGATTACAAACAAGCGGTACCTAAGATAATAGCCGGAAGGACCTTTGACTACGGCATCATATGTTCCGGGGAACAGTCATTCATATGCCCTGAGGCAGACTATGAGCATATACTCAGTGAATTCGAAAAAAAC
>DAIMEC010000099.1:0-4143 GCA_036725465.1 Bacillota bacterium
TACCGACCTTTGCCGGAACATCATCGCAAAGTATCTTTCCTTCTTCCATTACCACCACCCGGTCTGCCATAATGAATGCCTCTTCAAGCCGGTGCTCGGAAAGTATGACAGTGGTCCCTATTTCTCTGTTTATCCTGTGTATGGTCCTCAAAAATTCCGAAGCCGCTATTGGATCCAGCTGCGCTGTAGGTTCATCAAGAATAAGCAGTCTGGGCTGCATCACCATCACCGATGCCAGATTCACCATCTGCTTTTGGCCACCGGAAAGTTCGTCAGTATTTTTTCGAAACCAGATCTGAATGTCAAAAAAACTTGCGGTTTCTGCAACTCTTCTTTTTATGGTACCGTTATCCAGACCAAGGCTTTCAAGACCGAAAGCCAGTTCATGCCAGACTTTGTCCGTCACTATCTGGTTGTCCGGATCCTGTCTTACAAATCCTACCTCGGCGGCGTTTTTTCTGTCATCCGTACCGGAAGGACATTCGCCGTCATAAAGCACTTCTCCTTCCAGCCTTCCGTAAGGTATAAGATTCTTTTTCAGCTGACGGAGCAATGTCGTTTTTCCGCAGCCGGACTTACCGCAAACCACTACAAATTCCGACGCATCTATTTTGAGAGATACATCCTTTAGGGCTTCCTTTTCCGAAAGAGGATATTTAAAACTTACATTTCTGAATTCAACCGTTCCCATTTTAGCTCTCCGTATATATCTGAAACTGCCGGCAATAACAACAGTATCCCATAGAAAGTCAGCACGACTGCAGTAAGCCAGCTTTCTTCAGGAAAATCCAGTGCCGGGTAATAGTACATAGTCATTTCTTTCATGATGCAGCCTGCGGCAGATATGCCTCCTGATATGAGTATACTTATCATCATTTTCAGATCTCTTCCCGTAAACTTATAAATATGAAAAAAGGTACGCCCCTTTAGTCCGTATCCTCTGGCTTCCATGGAATCTGCCGTTTCTATGGAAGCTTCAAGGGACCATGAAACAAGGATGGACACTTCCTTTAATAATTGTCTTATTCTGCTTAGTATTTTTTTGTTCCCTTCTTTTCCAAGACACTTTTGTCCGTCCGATATTTCCCGAAAGCGTACCTTCAGAAGCTTTATGAATCTGAAGGTCATGGACAGGAGAAGTCCAAGAATCGGTGCAGTCCTGCCGAAAATATAAATGAACTTGTCTGCGGACATGATCACGTTGAAGCACATGAACCAGATAACTACAGATGTCAAAACGATGGCTGCCGCTATGCCGAATACAAGAGCTTCCTTTGTTATCGGTGCCTTGTTGAGATAAAAGAGTACCGTTTCTCCGTTATGGTTGAAAAAGGTGTTTACAAAAACCATAACAAAAAATATGGGCAACATAAAAACAATGTTTATTTTTATGGCTTTATAACCTCTTAAAAGAATGGAATAAAACCATGCGCAAAAAAATGTCACAACAAGAAAAACAGGGCTTGTGGCGAACATGGTGATCCCTATAACAAAAACAAAATATATCAGATTTACTGTGGGATGATACTCCGAAAATTTCGAGGTCTCTCCCAGCCCTTCTTTGAACAATCTGTGCCTCCTTAAGGTATGGGTTTACCCAGATCTTCTCCGCCGTCTGTTGTATAAAGCCATACGATCCGGTCTTTACTTTTGACCTTGTATGATGAACTTCCGTAGTTTACAAAAGAGCCGTTGACCTTATACATCCATCCGCTCAGACTGCCTGCATCGTATTCGTAAAGATGGTCGATGCCCTTCACATAAGTCGTTCCGTATGTTGATTCATATCCCGCATCAAGGTGTATCCCTTTATTTCTGCAGGTATAGTAAAGCACATCATAAACACTTTTGCCGGGATCGGTCCTGTATGAGGTTTCAGAAAGTATCACACTTCTGTGTCCGTCGTATGTTGGGTTTCTTATTTCAATGTATACTGTTATTTTGCCGTCGCTTTTTTCTGTACTGTCTAAGGTTTTTTCTTCTTTGCTGTCTGTCCCCCGGCGGCTGTCTTCGTCATCTTTATCTTTTTGTTTTTTATCCTCTTTCTTCTTTTCTTTGTCTTTGTCTTTTTTTATATCTTCTTTGTTGCTGCTTTTTTTGAATTTCTTTATTTCTTTTTTCAGTTTTTCATAGGCTTTCTTCTGCTGTTCATATTCGCTTTCTTTGTCATTGTAAACAGCCCTTGCTTTTTCTATCTGTTTTTTGAAATCTCTTATTGTATCCTCATCATACTGCCCTTTTTGATCCCCCGGTTCAGCCTCCTGCAGGACTTTTTCTGCCCGTTCTATTTCTTTTCCCAGGGCTTTACCGTAATCCGCATACTCAAAATCCAGGTTGAGTAAAACAGCTGCGAGACAAACTGCCGCCGTCACTATAAGTGCTATCCTTCTTATTCTTTTTTTCCGGAGCTGTTTTTCCATCAAATTTCTCCACAAGACTTCCAAGTAAAAAACTGCGGCAACTGCCGCAGTCCGTTTTTCTGCTCTTTCAAAAACTGTATACCGATCGCCCGCCGGCACAGCCCGGGATCTATGCAGGTCTTCTGGCTCAGGTGTCATCGTCTTGTCCGTCTTCCCGATCTCTCAGTGACATAATAGACAAAACTCTCCCCTTACAGCGGCGGGACCGCGCAGGATTCAAACCTGCTTCCCTCTTAGCCGGATATTTCCGGAACACAGATCATATTTATTTACATGGTAATTCTAATGCCGTCAAACCAAAAAGTAAAGCCTTATTTCTGCCTTATGAAATGCCCCCGGATACTTTTATTTTAACCATCCTCTTTCCTTGAGCCACAACACGCTTGCTTCAGCCGGATTGCTTTCTATGGTAAAAGTCACTTCTTTTCCGCAATATTTTTCTGCTGCTTCCATGGCTTTTTCTGCATCAAACGTTCCTTTTCCAAGGGGCAAATGCTCATCTTTATTTCCGTTGTTACTGTGCAGGTGTAAATGTCCCAAAAATGGTGCAAGTACTTTTACCCATTCTTCGCAGGGTATAGGGCTTACGCAGTTCACATGCCCGATATCAAGACAAAGTTTTATTCTTCTATCTGCGATCTTCTCTGCAAGTTCCAGCATCATATATGGTTCATCGTCCATGACATTCTCAATATAGATGGTTATATCTTCTTTGTTTTTTATGAACTCTTTCCAGAAAATCACCGACTCTTTTAGATGCCATTCCTTAAAATATATCAGAGGTACATACCCCGAATGCAGTACCATATCCTCTATGCCGTAATTGCCGGCTATTTCATATCCCCTGTTTAATCTTGACATGGCCAGCTTCCTGGCAGCGGGATCTATTGCAGCAGGGTATACTTCGTTGAAAGGTCCATGCAGGAATCTGTTTTCCGGCATTCTGATTTCAGGAAGATTTTCTTTATCAAGATTTTCAGGATATATAAACATATCCTCTTCTTTGCCAAAGCCGTATTTTTCTATGACTTCCTCAGCATCGGCGGCTATAGTGGCAACATATATTTTTTTCTTTTCCATGGAATCACCTTATCACATCTGATAATAACAGGCAAACTTTTATGTTATAATATGTTTCAAAGTATAATACATATTTCGCACACTGCATGACTTAAGTCCCGGAGGTGTTTATGGCTTTTGGTATTTTCGGAAAAAAAGAAACAGCTGACCTTATAATCATCAATGCTGACATATATACTCAGGATCCCGATTTTCCCCGTGCCCGGGCGGTTGCCTGCAAAAACGGTATAATAATCGCCGTAGGAGACAAAGAGGATCTTCTTGATATGCAGACATCTGATACATTTATTTTGGATCTTCAGGGAAAGTATGTGACTCCCGGACTTATAGAAGTAAACGGTTCTCCCGTCATGAATGCTTTTTTTGAATGCTGTTTTTTTCTGGACCCTCAAATGAATGAAGATGAAATAAAAGAGGCTCTGGCCTCCCGGTTTTCTCTGTGGTCCGAAAAAATCTCCTCCAATGCAGAAAACGCAGATGCCGGTTTCACAAACTCCGGTTTAACAGGTTCAGATTCAGCGGACTCAGGCTTAGCGGACTTAGAAGAAGAGGCTTCTGATGTTTTTTTTGCCTACGGTTATGACCCAAATATCCTGTCGGGCAAAAAAACCGAAGAGGCTGCCCATATACTGGATGAAATAAC
>DAIMEC010000100.1:0-4115 GCA_036725465.1 Bacillota bacterium
GAGGAACCGACATAATACTTGGGGGCAATCCGGAGTTTGAAGCAAAAAAAGAAATGATAAAAGAAGGATATGACCCCGAGATAATTGCATATGCTTCAAGTCTTATACCTACAGAAGATGATGAAATATTAAAAGCACGTGCGGAGTTCAATATAGTTCACGAAAAATACAAGAAGGAGCGGGCTGATGAACAGCAGCGGGTCAGAGATCTGGGCGGGCTTTGCATAATAGGCACCGAAAGACACGAATCAAGAAGAATAGATAACCAGTTAAGGGGTCGTTCCGGAAGACAGGGAGACCCGGGAATAACCCAGTTCTGTATTTCCATGGAAGACGAACTCATGAGGCTTTTCGGCGGAGAAAGAATGCAGAATGTAGTAAGCAGACTGGGTGTTGAGGAAGATGAAGCCATAGAAGCAGGAATGATAACCCGTTCAATAGAAAGTGCACAAAAAAAGGTTGAAGGCAGGAATTTTTCCATCAGAAAATACGTTCTTCAGTATGACAATGTAATGAACAAACAAAGAGAGATAATCTATGCAGAAAGGCGCAAGGTTCTTTTTGGAGAAGATCTGAAAGATTACATAATGAACATGGCTGAAGAACTGATAGAAGGATGCATAAAGCCAATAACGGTGGCATCGAAGTATCCGGAGGAATGGGATCTGGAAACGATGAATGCAAACCTAAAAAAGATCTGCAACAGATTCAAGGGAGTGGCTTATACTGAAGAGGGATCAAGGGATCTGGATGAAGAGATACTGATAGAAGATGTTCTCGAAGACTTTCAAAAGCTCTATGAAGAAAAAGAAAAAGAAATAGGCGAAGAGCGGATGCGTGAGCTGGAGAGGATGATCCTGATAAGAGTTGTGGACAATAAATGGATGGATCACATAGATGCCATGGATCAGCTCAAAGAAGGAATCGGCCTTCGGGCAATGGGACAGCAGGATCCTGCCGGGGCTTATGCCCAGGAAGGATTCGATATGTTTGAAGAAATGATAGAGGCTATCAAAGAAGAAACTGTGAAGTTCTGCTATAATGTAACATTACAGACAAGCTCCGAAAGAAGACGTATAATCGGAGGAGGAGAAGATCTCAAGGAAGAATATGAAGATGATGCAGCATACCTGAAGGATGCAGTAGAAGGCACGGACCAGAGCTATGAAGACACACCTGGTCAGAACCATAAGGTGCCTGAAAGGCAAAAAAACAAACAGCAGCCGGTAAAAAGAGATATGCCCAAAGTAGGCAGAAACGATCCATGCCCCTGTGGCAGCGGAAAGAAATATAAACACTGCTGCGGAAAGGACAATTGATTATGGTACAACTGGAACAGATAAAAAATGATATACCTGCATCAAGAGGCAGGCTAAAAGAGGCAGGTGAATCTCTTTGACCCGGCTTCCCTTGAAAAAAAACTTGCCGGTCTTGAAGAACTTACAAAAGAGAAGGGGTTCTGGAACGACAATGATAATGCCCAAAGAGTAATGAAGGAGAAAAAATCTATTGAAAGCAGTTTGAATGAGTACAGGGAAATAAGCAGAGATCTTGAGGATATAGAAGTACTTATATCTCTTGCGGAAGAAGCAGGAGACGAGACCATGGTGCCTGAAATACAGGAAGCATACAGAGAATTCACAAAAAAGGCTGAGACCCTCAGGATCAAAACGTTGCTGAAAGGGGAATATGACGGAAACAATGCCATTATCCATATCCATGCCGGTTCCGGAGGAACAGATGCACAGGACTGGGCAGCCATCCTTTTAAGAATGTACAGCCGCTGGGCCGAAAGCAAAAACTGCCGGATAAAGACCCTTGATATTCAGGAGGACACAGAGGGCGGCATCAAAGGAGCCACACTTCTTATACAAGGCAGCAATACCTATGGATATCTTAAAAATGAAAAGGGTGTTCACAGGCTTGTAAGGATATCCCCATTTGACTCAAGCGGCAGAAGGCATACATCCTTTGCATCAGTGGATGTTACCCCGGAAATGGATGATGATATCGTTGTGGAAATAGATGAAGATGATTTAAGAATAGATACTTTCAGAAGCAGTGGAGCGGGAGGACAGCATGTAAACAAAACCGATTCCGCCATAAGGATCACACATATACCCACAAACATAGTAGTATCATGTCAAAATGAGCGTTCTCAGCACCAGAACAAAGACATGGCAATGAAAATACTAAAATCAAGACTGTTGGAACTGAAGGAGCAGGAACATAAGGAAAGTCTAAAGGAACTAAAAGGAGATTATAGTCAGATAACCTGGGGAATGCAGATACGTTCGTATGTGTTTCATCCTTATACAATGGTAAAAGATCATAGAACAGGCGCTGAAGTGGGGAATGTGAACAAGGTCCTTGACGGGGATCTGGATATGTTTATAAATGAGATGCTCAAGCAGGGATAAACCATAAAAAAAAGGTAAAAAAATGGCTTGAAACCATTCGGACCAAAGGATTTCTTGTATACAGTATTTATGCTCAAAAACGATGTTCAAAAGCAAAATTATCATTGATTAAACAAAATAAGTGTGTTACCATTTTAACGGTGTGGGTTTTCGCACTGTTTTATTCATGTCATTTTTGAAAAGGAGACAGACAAAATGATTTTAGAGACTCTGGTCAGATTCTCGGAAGATATGGGATTATTCAGCCTGGATTACAAATCAGCGATAATGATACTGGTATCCATTCTTTTCCTTTATCTGGCGATAAGAAAAGGTTTTGAACCTCTTTTACTGGTCCCTATTGCTTTCGGCATGCTTCTTTCGAACCTTCCTCTTACAGGAATATTCGAAGCACACCCTGAGGCCGGAACAGAGCTGGCGGACATGGGACTATTAACTATATTTTATCTGTTAAAACCGATATTGCCCTCTTTGATATTTCTGGGGGTTGGTGCCATGACGGATTTCGGACCTCTTATAGCAAACCCAAAATCCCTCATACTTGGTGCCGCGGCACAGTTTGGTATTTTCTTTGCATTCTTTGCGGCGATCGCTCTCGGCTTCGATGCCCAGGGAGCCGCTTCAATAGGGATAATAGGAGGTGCCGACGGGCCTACGGCTATATATACAACGCAGAAACTTGCACCACAGTTGCTGGGAGCAGTTGCTGTAGCGGCATACTCTTATATGGCTCTGGTGCCTGTTATACAGCCTCCAATCATGAAGCTTCTGACTACAAAAAAAGAAAGAGTCATAAAGATGGAACAGCTTCGTGTAGTAAGCCAGAGAGAAAAGATACTGTTTCCTGTTGCAGTAACAATAATCGTGGTACTTCTGCTTCCGGCGGCTGCACCTCTTATTGGGATGCTTATGCTAGGCAACCTTTTTAAGGAATGCGGCAGGACAGCAAGACTTTCCGATGCGGCAGCAAATGCCATGAATAACATCGTAGTTATCATGCTGGGTCTGGCCGTGGGAGCTTCCGCACAGGGGCCCACCTTCCTGGTAATGGATACAATAAAGATAGTTATACTTGGAGTTCTTGCATTTGCATTCGGAACTGCCGGGGGCGTATTAATAGCAAAACTGATGAATGCCCTTACCGGAGGCAAGCTGAATCCGCTTATCGGTTCAGCAGGTGTTTCTGCAGTTCCTATGGCAGCCCGTGTATCTCAGAATGTAGGAAAAGAGTACAACAGGACCAATTTCCTGCTTATGCATGCCATGGGACCTAATGTGGCAGGTGTAATAGGGTCTGCGGTGGCCGCCTCTGTAATGCTATCAATGTTTGGAGGTTACTGATAATATAAGCAGATATAAAGCGTATTTTACTCCGGCCCTGCGGCCGGAGTTTTAATATCTTCGTTGTTGAAACCATAATGCTGTGATACAATTTCTGTATGGGAGAATCAGTGAGGAAGAAGGATAAAATGACAGAAAAAAAGGGAAAAAGCAAATTTGATACGGTTATTTTTGATTTTGACGGAACCATAATGGATACCAACAATATCATAATAGATTCATGGCAGCATACATTTCGTACGATAGAGGGAAGAGAAAGACCCGTTGAAGAAATAATAGGAACCTTTGGAGAAGCCCTTGGTGAAACCATGGCCAGGCTTCTGCCCGGGCATGAGACTCAGGTGGCTTTGGATA
>DAIMEC010000101.1:0-3988 GCA_036725465.1 Bacillota bacterium
CGTTTACGAAAGGGCCTTTCTTAAGTGATCTACCCATTTGTTTTGCTCCTTTCCTTATTTTTCGTTTCTTCTCTTAACGATATATCTGCTGGAATCTTTGTTCTTCTTTCTTGTCTTATATCCCAGGGTCGGTTTACCCCATGGTGTTACCGGGCTTACTCTTCCGATCCCCGCTTTTCCTTCTCCACCGCCGTGAGGATGATCATTTGGGTTCATTACTGACCCTCTCACTGTGGGTCTTATGCCCATGTGTCTTTTCCTGCCGGCCTTTCCGATGTTTATATTTGCGTGATCTTCATTTCCCACTTCACCGATGGTTGCTCTGCATTCCATCCTGACCTTGCGAACCTCTCCCGACGGCAGTCTTACCTGAACATACTTGTCTTCCTTGGCCATCAGCTGTGCGCCGTTGCCTGCGGATCTTACCAGCTGTCCGCCTTTTCCGGGTTTCATCTCTATATTATGTATCATTGTGCCCACAGGTATATTGGAAAGGGGCAGTGCGTTTCCGCTCTTTATATCCGCCTTTTGGCCTGACATCAGCACATCTCCGACTTTAAGGCCTTCGGGAGCCAGTATGTATCTTTTCTCTCCGTCAGCATAGTTTATCAGTGCAATATATGCGCTCCTGTTTGGGTCATATTCTATTGTGGCCACTTTACCGGGTATGTCATCTTTGTTTCTCTTGAAGTCGATTATCCTGTACTTGGCTCTTGTGCCGCCGCCTCTGTGCCTGACTGTTATCTTGCCTCTGGAATTTCTTCCTGAATGCTTCTTCAGTGTTACTGTCAGGGATTTTTCCGGCTTGTCTGTGGTTATTTCATTGAAATCGGCAACCGTCATTCCTCTCAAACCAGGAGTAGTCGGCTTATATTTTTTTATTCCCATTGTCTTCTGCCTCCCGTCTCTTTACAGTCCCTGGAAGAATTCGATTTCTTTACTCTTCTCCGTAAGCGTTACTATCGCTTTCTTTGAAGAAGAAGTTCTGCCGACATTTCTTCCCATTCTCTTTAACTTACCGCTTACATTCATTATGTTGACCTTTTCAACTTCCACATCGAATATCTCTTCGACTGCAAGTTTTACCTGTGTCTTGTTTGCATCGGTCGCCACCTTGAATGTGTATTTTCTGTTTTGAACATCCTCCATACTTCTTTCGGATATTACAGGTTTTATTATTACGTCATAAGGGGTTTTCATTATGAATACACCTCCTCGATCTTGTTTACGGCATCTTTTGTTACTATGAAGCTGTCATGATTGATTATTTCATATACGTTCATGGCCGATACCAGAGTCGTTCTTGTCCCGGGTATATTGGATGCTGATTTTACGATATTATCATCTTTATCTGCCATCACTATAAGGGCCTTCTTCCCGGCCTTTATATTTTCAAGAACACTGATCATTTCCTTTGTTTTCGGCTCTTTGAACTTCAGTTCATCAAGCACGATGATATCCTTTTCTTTTACCTTTGAGGAAAGGGCGGATATCATTGCCAGTCTCCTGAGTTTCTTTGGCAGTGTATATCTGTAGCTTCTGGGTTTGGGTGCAAATGCAACTCCTCCTCCCACCTGGGTGGGATCCGTAGTGCTTCCCTGTCTGTGGCGTCCGGTCCCTTTTTGTCTGAAGGGTTTTCTTCCGCCTCCTCTTACATCGCCTCTTGTCTTTGCAGACTGCGTTCCCTGTCTACGGTTTGCCAGGTAGTTCTTGACTACTGCGTGGACGGCAAACTCATTTGGCTCGATCCCGAAAATCTCGTCTTTGAGCTCTATTTCACCGGCGTCCGCTCCGGTCATTTTAAGCACTTTTACTTTTGCCATTTTCTACGTCCTCCTTCCGTAATCCTTATTGCTCCTGGCCTTTAACTGCGTACTGTATGCGCACCAGGCTTCCTTTGCCGCCGGGTACCGCACCTTTTACAAGCAGCAGATTTCTGTCTTCGATAACTTTTACCAGTTTTACATTCTGAACAGTTATAGTCTCGCGGCCCATTCTTCCGGGGCCTGCATTTCCCTTGAACACTCTGGAAGGATAGGTCCCTGCAGCCAGGGCACCGGCCATTCTCTTGTGTTTGGAGCCGTGAGTCATTGGGCCTCTGTGGTGTCCGTGTCTTTTAATGTTTCCCTGAGTGCCTTTGCCCTTTGACGTTCCCGTTATGTCCAGCAGTTTTCCTTCTTCAAATTCATTGACCGTCATTAACTGCCCTATTTCGTAGCTGTCACCATCATCAGGTATGAATTCCATCAGATGTTTCTTCACATCCACGCCTGCTTTTTTGAAATGACCTGTCATCGGCTTATTTATCCTCTGCGGTTTCGCATCGGAGAAGCCCACCTGAACGGAATCATATCCGTCTGTTTCGACCGTTTTTATTTGTGTGACGGTCTGGGGCCCTGCTTCGATCACAGTAACAGGTATAACTTCGCCTTCTTCATTGAAAATCTGTGTCATACCGATTTTTTTTCCCAGTAATATTTTCATATTTAACCTCCTGAATACTTACAGCGGATTGCGTTTTTTTGCAATCATACTAAGGGAGTTCCCTTCGCCTTATAACTTGATTTCGATTTCCACTCCTGCGGGCAACTCCAGTTTTGTGAGCGCATCCGTAGTCTTTGCAGTGGCATTTGTGATATCTATCAGTCTCTTGTGTGTCCTCTGTTCAAATTGTTCTCTGCTGTCCTTGTACTTATGAACTGCCCTTAGGATAGTTACGACTTCTTTTTCTGTGGGAAGAGGTATCGGTCCCGATACTTCTGCTCCTGTCTTTTTTGCCGTGTCAACTATCTTTGCAGCCGACTGATCAAGCAGTGCGTGATCATATGCTTTCAATCTGATCCTGATTTTCTGTAGTTCTCCCATTTTGTCCTCCAAATCTTTTTTGTACAGTTTTCGCTATTTTCGTACAAGGGGTTCTTTGTTGGTTTTTCAAGGTTTCAAGGTTAAGCCTGCGCGTTACACCTCGCCGTGCGTTTGCTGTTTTATGCCACGAAACAAAACCGGCAAACCCCTTCGCCCCCGTCTTGCGGGAACAATTCTCGGCGGAAATATCCTGATAGCTCAGCAACTTCCCGCTTCTTCGCCATTTCGCAAGCTTTTGTAGTATATAACATATGTATTTTCATTGCAAGAGTTTTTTTAAAAAAACTTGATTGTTTTTTTGTGGTTTTTATCCATGCAAATCACCTCTTTTCAATGTCTTTATCTGTCAACGCATTCACACTGTTCCTTGCGTTTGTTATACGCGCCCTTCTAATAAAAAAATGCATACCCGACTTTACTGTTACCGGGTATGCATTTTGCCGATATGATTTTTTATTCTCAATAGCCAAGATTCTCATTCACCATTATTACATGTATCCTTTCAGGACTGTTGCAAAATCTTGTTACCAGTGTCATGGAACATATGGTCTGACCGCTTATAAGACAGTTCCCGCATATACCTGTTTTTGCACAGGGTGTGTCTTTTTTGAGCCTTATACAATTGGCGGGACAGGCTTCCGTTTTGATCCTGGCCATAGCCGCTTCTTCATCCCTTACTATTTTGTTTGTTCCAGCAATTATTATTACTTTTTTTGGTCCGAAACAAAGAGCCGCCGTACGATTACCTCTTCCGTCTATGTTGACAAGCTTTCCGTCAAGGGTGATCGCATTTGTGCCGGTAAGAAAAACGTCTGACATAAGAGCCATGACCCTGGTGTCGTAAGCCTCTTTTGGATCTTTGGCTGCCATTGGATCTATTATTTCTGCATTAACAAGTTCCAGTCTGTCTTTTATGTCGATATTTTCGATCGTAACAGAACCTCCCCATGATACCCGGGTTCCGTTTGGGATCATGGAAAGGGCTTTTTCGCAGGCTTCCCTGGAATTCTCGCAATAATACCCGTTCATACCTCTCTTTTGAAGGTTCTTGATTATTTCTTCACACTTCAGCCTGTTTGCTGCTTTTACTGCATCTGACATTTTTCTCCTCCTGTCTTTTTAC
>DAIMEC010000102.1:0-3866 GCA_036725465.1 Bacillota bacterium
TAGCCAGGGCTTATAGCCCTAGAGCAAACCACCCTTTGGAAGGGTGGTTATGATTTTCTTTTTTGTTTGCCTCCGAAACAATACTTGAAAAAACAAGGTCTACGGTATATAGTATTGTTACTGGTATTTTCAAAAGGCGGTGTTCACTGCCTTATACATATCGATCGATCTATTCCCAAATATATATAAAAGTAAATAAGGATGAATTATGGACGAAAAAATTTTGAAGAGTAAAAAAGTTGCCGAGCTGAGGGAAGTTGCAAAGGCTTTTGGTGTACACGAAAGTTCCACCTTAAAAAAAGAAGAACTTATTGCCGCCCTTCTTTCAATGGCAGATGAACAAAAATCCGGAAAGACAGCGGCAAAAAAAGAAATGACAGAAACAAAAGAGGCAGAAGCAGAAAAGTCCGGCGCAGGATCCGTGAAGGTACAAAAGAAAGCTCCCGACAAAAAAGGCATAAGAAGAAAAGCGTCAGAAAAAGCCAACGGTTTTCCCGTATCCGCCGAGGAGATGTCCGAAAGAAAAAATGCAAAGACCGCAGTACAAACAGAGTCAGAAGAAGCAGGGACAATCAAGCCGGATGAAAATGAAAGAATCCGGGAAAACGGCAAGGCTGAAGAAAACAGCAAGATTGAAGCAAACGGCAAGGCTGAAGAAAACGGCAGGACCGAAGCGGAAGGCATACTTGATATCGCAGAAGGCGGATTCGGATTTCTCAGGTTTTCAAACTTTCTCACCAGTGACAAGGATGTTTATGTTTCTCCTTCCCAGATAAGAAGATTCAATCTCAAAACAGGAGATAAAATCAAAGGAATCACAAGAGCCCCGAAACCCGGAGAGAAATTCGGAGCACTTCTTTACGTGAACACTGTCAACGGTGATGATCCGGGAGAGGCAAGAAGAAGACCCGACTTTGATGATCTTACCCCCATCTTTCCGGACGAGCGTCTTTCCCTTGAGGACAGAAGTCGTGATCTGGCCATGAGAGTCATAGACCTGGTGGCACCCATAGGTAAAGGGCAGAGAGGACTTATTGTAGCTGCCCCGAAGGCAGGAAAAACAGTTTTGCTGAAAAAAGTGGCAAATAGTATAGAAAAAAAACATCCTGAGGTGGAAATGATAGTTCTCCTTGTGGACGAAAGACCCGAGGAAGTAACGGATATGAAAAGATCTCTTATCGGAGGGGAAGTTATTTACTCAACCTTTGACGAACAGCCCAGTCATCACGTAAAAGTCGCAGAAATGGTTCTGGCCAGAGCACAGCGCCTTGTGGAACAGGGCAAGGATGTGGTCATACTTTTAGACAGCATAACCCGTCTTGCAAGGGCATATAACCTGGTTGTTCCGCCTTCGGGAAGAACTCTTTCCGGCGGTCTTGACCCCGCAGCCCTTTATAAACCCAAGAAATTTTTCGGAGCTGCCAGAAACATGGAAGAGGGCGGCAGCATAACCATACTTGCTACAGCACTTATAGAAACGGGAAGCCGTATGGACGATGTCATATTTGAAGAATTCAAGGGAACAGGGAATATGGAACTGCATCTTGACAGAAGACTATCCGAAAAGAGAATATTCCCCGCAATAAATCTCAACAAATCCGGCACAAGGAGAGAAGATCTTCTTATGACCCAGGAAGAGATGGAAGCCATCTGGTACATGAGAAGAGCTCTGGGAAACAGCGATCCACAGGAAGTTACGGAAACCATAATAAACCATCTTGCAAACACAAGAAGCAATGCAGAGTTTATCAGCCTTATCAAAAAGATAAAGCTGGAGGCATAGAATGGAACTTAAAAAAGTTTTTATCAAAGATTCCTGCCCAAAAAAAGTGGGCGGGCAGGCTGTACTGGAAGGCATAATGATGAAAAGCGAAGATCGCACATCCATAGTGCTCAGACTTCCCGATAACAGTCTTCATATAAAAACAGAAAAACTACCGGAACAGAAAAAATGGACTCAGATACCCTTTATAAGAGGTATATTCGTTTTTGTTGATTCTCTGGTGCAGGGAATGAAAACATTGATGTACTCAGCCGATGTACTGGAAGAATACGAAGGAGAGGGAGCTCTGGAGGATGACAGGTTTTCTTTGTGGCTTGAAAAAAAGTTCGGAAAAAAAGGAGCCTGGAATATCATGATATATTCTTCAGTTGTTATTTCTGTTCTTTTTACTTTGGGGGTATTTATTATTGCACCCACAGCGGCGGTAAGCTGGCTCAAGAATTTTACGGAAAGCGAATTCCTGCTTAATCTTGCGGAAGGCCTTTTGAGAATAGGAGCATTCGTTCTTTATGTGGTACTTATAGCAAGGATGGAAGAAATAAAAAAAGTTTTCCAGTATCACGGAGCTGAACACAAATGTATCCACTGTCTTGAAACAGAGAAAGAACTGACTGTAGAGAACTGCAGAAAGTACGGAACGCTGCATCCCAGATGCGGTACAAGTTTCCTGATGTTTGTTTTTGTAATAGCACTTGTTCTTTTTTCTCTGCTGGGATGGCCGGATCTTTTGTTCAGGATAATATCAAGGATATTGCTCATACCCGTTATAGCCGGTCTTTCTTTTGAACTTCTAAAGTGGGCCGGAAGAAGTGATAACTGGGTCGTGAAGATATTAAGCATTCCCGGACTTCTGATGCAGATGATAACAACAAAAGAGCCCGCTGACGATCAGCTGGAAGTAGCCATTGCCGCTCTCAAAGCAGCAACTGCCAAAGAAGGGGAATTCGGGCAGGGACCCTGTGACAGTCAAGGAAGAATAATCAAGGAGGAAGAAAGCATTATATGAGTTTACTGGTAAGAGATTTAGTAAAAATGGGCGAAACACAATTGAAGAAAGTTAAGTGTCCGGATCCCAAAAAAGATGCGGAGGTACTTTACTGTTATATGCGGAATATTGACAGGAATCAGTTTATAATGGAATGGTCGGAAATAGTGGATGACCGCATTTGCGACAAGTATTTCGATCTTATTGCAGAGAGAAGTACCAGAAGACCCCTTCAGCATATAACAGGAATACAGAATATAATGGGACTGGATTTTGGTATAAGAGAGGATGTCCTTATCCCGCGCATGGACACGGAGACTCTGATAGAAAAAACGGAGGAAATAATAAAACAGAAAGGAAAAGCATCTGTACTTGATCTTTGCTGCGGCAGCGGTGCGGTGGGCATTTCCCTTGCGGTACGCAACAAAGGTGTAAAGCTTACCATGGCGGATATTAGTTCTGCGGCAAAAGCACTGGCTGAAGCAAATGCAAAGAAATTCGGAATAAAAACCGATGTACTTCTCGGAGATCTTTTTGCTCCGGTAAAAAAGAAGTATAATATCATAGTTTCAAATCCGCCCTACATACCTTCTGCTGTGATAGAGACCCTTGAAGATGAAGTGAAAAGGTTCGAGCCAAAAGAAGCCTTGGACGGAGGAGTCCTTGGTCTGGATTTTTATGAAAGGATCATAAAAGAAGCGCATTTACATCTGAAAAAAGAAGGATGGCTGGTGATGGAGATAGGACATGATCAGGCGGCACAGATACGGACAATAACCGAGGAAACAAAACTGTATGAAGAATATGAAACAGCCAAGGATCTGGCCGGCAAAACCAGAGTTTTCGCTGCAAGGATAAAAGGGAAAGGATAAGTAACAGCCTGATCGGCTCCGGCCCAAGCCAAAGGCAAAAGGCAAAACTTGAAGATCAGCCTGATCGGCTCCGGCCCAAGCCAAAGGCCAAATGCAAAACTTGAAGATCAGCCTGATAAACTTAAGCCAAATGCAAAACTTGAAGATCAGCCTGATAAACTTAAGCCAAAGGGTCAAGTCCATTTTTGTGTGTAAATTCGTTCGGTCGTCATCTGCAGGCGAGGGC
>DAIMEC010000103.1:0-3858 GCA_036725465.1 Bacillota bacterium
CAAGATATACCCGCTTGAATCCTATGGCATCGGGATCTCCTTTTTTCGCCGCCTCATCTATAAGGGGTCCTCCGGGATATCCCAGTCCCAAAACCCTTGCCACCTTGTCATAGGCCTCTCCCGCCGCATCATCCCTGGTGCCGCCGATGTACTTTAATGAATCGTATCCGTTTACCCTTATAAGTTCCGTATGGCCCCCTGATACAACAAGAGCTGTAAAGGGAGGTCCAAGATCCGGATGGGCTATATAATTGGCACTCAGATGCCCCTTTATATGATGTACTCCCACCAGAGGTTTTCCTGTGGAAAGAGCAAAAGCCTTGGCCGTTGCGATCCCCACCAGGAGAGCTCCCACAAGCCCTGGTCCCTTGGTGACTCCTATAAGATCCACATCTTTCATGGATGCTCCGGCCTCATCAAAGGTCCTTTTTATAACATGGTTTATATTGGTGAGATGGTGCCTTGAAGCTATTTCGGGCACCACTCCCCCAAAGGCCTTATGTATGTCTATCTGGGATGAGATCACATTAGATAAAACCTGACGCCCCTCTGCCATAAGGGCGGCCGAGGTTTCGTCACAGCTTGTTTCAATTGCCAGCGTCAGATGCTTTCCGTCTAACATTTGTCCTCCCTGTCTTTTCCCTCTTCAGTATCCAGCCACATTATATATGCGTCTTCATTGTTCTCGTAGTATCCGGACCGGATACCCAGTTCTGTGAAACCGTATTTTTTATAGAACCTGCGGGCAGCCGTGTTGTTTTTCCTGACTTCCAGTGTAAATCTTTTTATTCCCGCCTTAGATGTTTCTTTCAGCAAAAACTCCATCATAGATGAAGCTATATGCTTTTGTCTGAAGTCCGGATGTACAGCAATGTTTGTTATATGGCCCTCATCTATTATCAGCCAGATACCTGCGTATCCTATTATTTTCCCTCCCTCTTTTTCGGGAAGTTTTGCCGCAAGATAAAAGGCCAGCTTGTTATGGCCAAGCTCCCTCTCAAAAGAATCTCTGCTCCAGGGATGCTCAAAACATAAAGCATCAAGATCCGCCAGTTCATCCACATCATTTTCTTTTGCGGTCTCAATTATGAATCCTTTCATATCTCGCCTTTTATTCTTTTGCTCAATGTACCCTCTTCAAGTCTTTTTTGTGCTTCCGCCTTTCTCATATAATTGGGCATGAGCTCTTCATATCCGACGGTTTTTCCTTCTTTGTAAAGCATAAGACCGTGCTTTGCCACAAGCGCCGCGGACTGGAACCTGTTTTCGGAGGGTGCAAAAGATATTTTTCTGTCTTCCGTATGTGCCCATTTTTTTATCTTCTCCCCATAGGGCAAAAGTCCGTCACCGAAAAACATTATGTCATCGTATACTTCCATGAGCTCCAGAAATTCTTCAAGCATATATGGCCCCGCCGGAACTCTTTCCCGTATATTTTTTGTGCAGAGATGTTTCGGGAAGTCAGCTCCTTCAAAGAGGAAATCTTCTTCGCTCTTTATTTTTCCCTGTTCTTGTTCCCACTGCCATGCGCCGGCATATACCTGATTTCTTCTGGCATCCAGCACAGGGCATATAAGGCCTTTGTGCTCCTTTTCCCCATGGGCAAAAGTAATAAGTGTGGGCACGGGGATCAATGGCTTTCCCCCTTCAGCCTGGGACAGGGCTCTTGCGGAAGAGACACCTATCCTTATACCTGTAAATGAGCCGGGGCCACAGGATACTGCGATGGCATCGATATCGTCTAATTGCAATGCACGTTTTTGCCCATGGCTCGTTATCTTTCTCTCTTCCAGGACCTTTTTTACAAGAGGCATGAGATTTTTCAGATGACTCATCTTCTCCCGGGAAACCTCTTCATTTATATTCTGTTTTTCGTCGATCACAGCTGCCGAACAAAACGGTCCGGTGGTTTCAACGGCTAAAATATACATATCTTTCCTCCGGTAAGCATCATATACTGTCAATATCAAAATTGAAGCGGTATACCCGTTCTTCTTCACCCTTGCCGTACCCCATGCGGATGATCATGGCATCATCGGGCAGCAGCGCCTTTATCTTATCGGCCCATTCCAAAACGGTTATACCTTCTCCGAAAAAGTATTCTTCATAGCCCAGTTCTTCCATTTCTTTGGGATCGTCTATCCTGTAAACATCAAAATGATAAAGCGGCAGTCTGCCTCCCCGGTATTCATTCAAAATAGTGAATGTGGGACTTTTGATATTCCGGGTTATCCCAAGACCCAGCCCAATATAGCGGGTCAGTGAAGTTTTGCCCGTACCCAGTTCCCCTTCAAGGGCAAGTATGCTTCCCGGAAGGAGTTTCTGCCCCAGCTTTATGCCGATTTCACGAACTTCCGCTTCATTTTTTAATTTTATCTCTTTTTCCATTTTGATTTCTTTTTCAGTGTGTTTCATATGATTTGATTTTTATCCACGCAAAATATTCTAACATAAAAAGAGCGCATTTGGAAATCCTTTGCCTGCGCTCTTTCATAAGTTTGCTTTTCTTTCTTTTTATTTGTGCAGGAATGCCGATATCCTTTTATAGAGCAGGAATGTAATAAGCGAATTACCTCCGGCCTTTATGGCGTTGAATGCCACTATAAACGGCATCAGGTCCATCACCACTGCTCTTGGGACTCCCATGAAATAAGGGGTTATTATAAGGTTTGCAAAAAACATGGCTACTATCCACGTTAAACTGCCTGCAGCAAGGGCGATGACCGCGCCCTTCCTTGTCTTATTTCTTTTGTAAATGATACCTGCCACAAGAACGAAGGATCCCGTTGCAATTACATGCATAAGTATCCCGTATACTCCGCTGGCCGCACTTACCGTGGTACCCTGGACCACGGCGGTAACAACAGTAATCGCCAGACCTCCCAGGGGTCCGAAGGCGAATGTTCCAATAAAGATCGGTATATCCGCCGGATCATATTCCAGGAAAGGTACCGCCGGGAATATGGGAAAATGGATCAGATAAACAAGTACCACCGAAATGGCCACCAGCATACCCATTTTGGCAAGCTTTACTGTTTTTTTCTGGGTGTTAAGATTTTCGTACATTTTTTTGATTCCTTTCTTTTTGTTTTGTTGATCTGGAATCTGTTCAGCTGCGTAAAAAACGCCCCGGATGTTCCCGGGGCGCAGGCATAAATACAAAGTATTCACGTTTCTTTCATCCGGACTATACCGTCGGTACCGGGATCTTACCGGTTCGGCCTTTCGGCTCGCGGACTCGTAGCGATGCTTTTGCAATGCTCTTTACCGCCGGTGAGGAATTCCACCTCGCCCTGAAACAGATCTTTTATATATTACTTATTCTATATCTTTTAATGATATCTTGTCAATATGTTCCCGATTTTTCAGACTTTTTGAAATTCAGTCCCACAGCGGTCCTTTGATTCTTTACATTATCCCGCTTTTGCTCAGTCTGTATATGGCATCGGCAAAAATATTAGTCATCTTTATCATGTCCGAAGCGTTTATGAATTCATCTTTTTGATGGGCTATGTCCCTTTGTCCGGGGAAACTTGCACCAAAGGCGATACAGTTATCCATGGCTCTTGCATAGGTCCCTCCCCCGATCACCTTAGGGGCGCTTTCCGTATCTCCTGTATGTTCCCTGTAAACGGCAAGAAGCGTCTTAACCATGGGATCGTCAAGGGATCTGTAAAGAGGTTCGTGGTGCAGCTTTTTTATTATCCCCAGATCATATCTTTCTATGACAGGTGCTATGCCTTCATATACTTTTTTATCGCTTTGGGTTACCGGATACCTCACATTCATTGAAAGACGTACGGCTCTGGTGTCCATCTCTATCTTCCCCACGTTCACTGTCAAGTTGCCCGCAGGCTC
>DAIMEC010000104.1:0-3847 GCA_036725465.1 Bacillota bacterium
GTAGCCAGGGCTTATAGCCCTAGAGCAAACCACCCTTTGGAAGGGTGGTTATGATATGGATAAGCATGAAAAAGTATACAAAATACATATTGAAAGATACTGTAAAAAGATAAACAGTTGAGTTACAATACATCTGGTGAAGGATTAGTTTGCACATACTATAAACTAATTTGCGTTTTATCCGGCTGCTGTCAGAGAAGGCGGCCTGTGGAATATTATGAAGCAAATAGAGAAAGGACGAAAAAAACAGTGTTTTTTAAAGGGAAAAGTCTAAAAGGCATAAAGGTGGATCATAATAAAACAACTGCTGGGGCTGAGACCGAGAGAATGATACCGGTACCTGCTTATGTTTATATATCCATGTCACAGCACATAGGGGCACCTTGCAAGCCTCTTTTGGGCCCCGGAGAGATGGTAAGAGTGGGACAGCTTATTGCAGATTCAGATGCATTTGTAAGTGTGCCAATACACTCCAGCGTATCGGGAACTGTTGAGAAAATCGATGGCATACGTTCGTCCACCGGCGGGGAAGACAAGGTAATGGTCATAAAAACAGACAGAAAACAGGATATTGTTGAAGGTATAAAACCTCCCAGGATAAGAAGCAGAGAAGGCTTTGTCAAAGAGGTCAGGGCCAGCGGTCTTGTAGGTCTTGGCGGTGCGGCTTTCCCAACTCATATTAAGTTTTCTCCCAAAAACCCGGATGAAGTAAAAACTCTGATAATAAACGGAGCCGAGTGCGAACCTTTTATAACCTCCGATTACAGAACTATGATAGAAGACACGGATGACATAATAAGCGGGATAAAGCTCACAATGAAGTATCTTGAGATGGAGGAGTGTATTATTGGCATAGAAAGCAACAAGCCCGATGCCATAGAGCTTATCAAAGAAAAACTCGATAAACAGGGCCTTGATAATATCAAGGTGATTACACTGAAAACCTCCTATCCACAGGGTGCAGAGAGAGTCCTGGTGGAAGTAATAACAGGAAAAGCCATGGCCGCGGGAGTCCTTCCGGCGGAACTTGGTGTGATAGTAAGCAATATAACGACCATTGCATTCCTGGGTCAGTATTTCAGGACAGGCATGCCTCTGATATCAAAAAGGATAACAGTAGATGGATCTGCTGTAAGACAACCGAAGAATATACGGGCCCCCATTGGTGCCATGATATCTGATGTGATCGATTTCTGTGGAGGATACAGAGGCAAGCCAAGCAAGATAATAATGGGGGGACCCATGATGGGAAGGGCTATTTTTTCAGACAACCTGCCGATAGTCAAAAACAATAATGCAATACTGGCTTTTACAGGCAGGCAGGCGTATATCGAAGAAGAAACTGCATGTATAAACTGCGGCCGCTGCTTTAGGGCATGTCCGATAAATCTTTTGCCCTATGCCCTTTGCAGAGCTTATGACAGAAAGGATATAGAAAGACTGAAAGAACTCGATGTCATGCAGTGTATGGAATGCGGCAGTTGCGCATATGTATGCCCGGCAAGAAAGCCTCTGGGATTCACCAATAAAATAGGCAAACAACTGGTAAAGGAGGCGTCTGAAAATGATCGGTAGTATGAAAAACAAAAATAATCTCAAGCTTATCGTTTCGGCATCGCCTCATCTGGTTTCCGGACTTAATACTCAGAAGATAATGCTTTATGTTATAATCGCCCTTATGCCGTCCCTGGCGGCAAGTACATGGATATTTGGATTCAGGGCATTTGCGCTTACAGTTTTCTGCGTTGCGGCATGCATGATTTTTGAATATGTTTTCAGCCTTATAGCAAAAAAACCACAGACAACAAAGGATCTTTCCGCAGTGGTGACAGGTATACTTCTGGCATTCAATCTGCCGGTGTCACTGCCTTACTGGATGGCTGCGGTGGGTTGTTTTATCGCCATAATAATAGTAAAGCAGTTATTCGGCGGTATAGGCAAGAATATCGTAAATCCTGCAATCACGGCCAGAGTTGTTTTGCTTGTATCGTTCCCTGCAGCAATGACCACATGGCAGACCACCAGATTCGCCGGCGATGCACTTACCGGTGCGACTCCCTTAGGTCTTATCAAAGAGGGAATGGAAGTGCCTGCCAATATTGATCTTTTCCTTGGCAACGTAGGCGGATCCATGGGTGAGGTAAGTGCCCTGGCGCTGCTTATAGGCTTTGCTTTTCTTCTTATAAAGAAAGTGGTTTCATCTATAATACCCTTGAGTTACCTGGCTGTAGTTTTCTTTTTTGCTCTTGCGGTGGGAGAAGATCCGATTTTTCACATTTTTGCGGGAGGTGTGATGCTGGGAGCCCTGTTTATGGCCACTGATTATGTGACAACACCGGTGCTTCCCCCCGGGCAGATCATCTTCGGTCTGGGATGTGGATTTATAACTATGGCCATAAGGATATGGGGAGCATATCCTGAAGGAGTCTCGTTTTCTATACTCTTTATGAATATACTTGTACCGCATATAGACAGATTATGTGATTATATAATATTCAGAGTAAAGGCATCAAAGAAAAAAGCAAAAAAAGCTTTGATCGATAATACAGTGGAGGGCACAAAATGAATTTCAAAAGAAGACTGGGAGATTATTTACTGCCCACAATAGTGCTTGTAGTCATATGTCTTGTTGTGACCTGTGCACTGGCTTTCACATATTCAAAAACAAAAACGACCATAGATGCCAATGCAGTCAAGACTCAGGATGAAGCTGCAAAAGAAGTCCTTGGGGATGAAGAAGGGAAAGCACTGGAAGAAACCGTTCAAAGTTATGGAGGAGAAATGTCTGTTATGGTGGGCATAAGTAAGGAAGGAAAGATAACGGGAGTAAAAGTGATTTCTCACGGAGACACACCGGGACTTGGAACAAAGGCTATGGAACCCGAGTATCTGAAACAGTATAAAGGAACAGAAAAACTGGAGCAGGAAAGCATAAGAGAGGATGACAGCAAAGATGCCATAACCGGAGCCACCATATCTTCGAATGCTGTATATGTGGCAGTAAAAAAAGCTCTTTTAGAATATAAAAAGGCGGGACGGTGATGAAATGAAAGACAAATTAAGCATTTTTACAAAAGGAATAATAAAAGAAAACCCTGTTCTGGTACTTTTGCTTGGAATGTGCCCGACTCTGGCCGTTACCACCAGTGCCATAAACGGACTTGGGATGGGAGTCTCGGTAATAGTTGTTTTGACATGTTCAAATATCGTGATATCGCTGCTCAAAAAAGCCATCCCCGGGAAAGTAAGAGTCCCCGGGTATATAGTAGTTATCGCCGGTTTCGTTACAGTGGTGCAATTGCTTTTAAAAGCGTACCTTCCGGAGCTTGATGAATCTCTGGGACTGTTCATTCCACTAATAGTCGTAAACTGCATAATATTGGGAAGAGCAGAGATGTTCGCCAGTAAGAATACAATAATCGATTCCATGCTGGATGGTCTTGGCATGGGTCTCGGATTCACAATGGCACTTTTTCTTATCGGACTGATAAGAGAGTTTTTTGGAGCCGGAACAGCATTCGGAATCGAGCTGATGGCTGATATAACGCCCATGGGCATATTCATGCTGGCACCGGGAGGATTCTTTGTACTTGCCATGATAATAGCTGCAATAAACTGGCTTTCAAAGGGAAGAGCGATAAAAAAGAAGGAAATCGGCTGCGACGGATGCCCTATGATAAGTACCTGCAGCGGTATATGTGAAAAAGAGGAGGCGGGGGTATAAAATGGAACAGATTATCATTATTATGATGAGTGTAATACTGGTGGACAATTTTGTATTATCGCAGTTTCTGGGCATATGTCCCTTTATGGGAGTATCGAAAAAACTGGACTCCGCCAGAGGGAT
>DAIMEC010000105.1:0-3752 GCA_036725465.1 Bacillota bacterium
TTAGCAGAAACATTATTCTCATGGCCTCATTTTTTCATATCTACTTTACAGACCCAAAGTAACTGTTATGTTATTTATGAATTATTGCTGATTTGCATATCGCACTACAAAACACCGTTCTCCTTGATCTCGAGCGTTTTGGAATCACCGTCAAGCAATACGGATACTCCAAGGGGAATGGTGGCAATATCATCTGTATGTCCGAGAGGCAAGCCGTAAAGTACCGGTTTTGAAAGATCCTTCAGATAATACTCAAGAACTTCCTCCAGACTTATGTCACAGTTGTATCCGGGTTTATAGTCGTAAGGTCTGCAGTTTTTGCACTCTCCTATGACAAATCCAAGGGCATCGTTGAGTTTTCCAGAGTTCCTCAGGTGACACATATTATGATCAATTATCCACGGTTCAGTATCAACATCCTCAAGAAACAGTATTTTGCCTCTGCAGTCTATTTCATAGGGTGTTCCCAAACTTGCACATACCAGGGTCAGATTACCTCCGGTTATCTGTCCTTCTGTTTTGCCGCCGCTTATTTTATAAAGCCATTTCTTTTTGTCCGCCGTATTTATCTTCCCCAGAGGCTTATCAATGCATAAGGCATCAAAAAACTGTTTCCTGGTATATTCCGTAAGATCTTCTTCATTGAATCTTGCCATGCCGGGTCCGTGAAATGTTACGAGGTCGCAAAATTTATTAAGCATAAGATGTAAAGAAGTAATATCGCTGAATCCCGTAAATATTTTGGGATTCTTTTTTATCATTTCAAAATCAATAAGGTCAAGCAGTTGTGCTGCACCGTATCCGCCCTGTGTAACAAAAACGGCATCTATATCCTGCCGTTTGAACATCTCATTCAGATCGGCCGCTCTGTCTTCCTCGGACGCAGCAACAAAACCTTTCGTCTTATTAAGGTTCCTGCCGGTTATGATATTATATCCCATGTTCGAAAGGTATTCGACTGCCCTTGGCACCTCACTTCTTGTTTCAGAAGGGCTCGAAGGCGAAATGACACCTATGGTGGCTCCCGGCATTAATTTTTTGGGTTTTTGCATGGCGCACCTCATCATACATAATACTTTTTTACTTAATAGACTTATCTGTTTTAATGTGTTTATAATATGAACGCTTATTTCTATTTATGAACATCATTATTATATCACCTATGCTCCGGGCCGTCAATAAAAAAAGACAGATAATTCTGTCTTTTAGCATTGCAGGTCATATTTTTTTGTTTTCCATATATCTGATCAGTTTTTCTTCATCCTTCTTTTCCAGCCCTCTTTCCCCGGCCAGAGATTCAAGATGGTGTGTAAATTCATGAAGGAGCGTTTCTTTTAACCTCCTCCGGAAATCCTCTCTTTCCATATTTCCGAACAGTCTTTGAAAGGATCCGTAATATATGTATATCATTCTTCCCATGGAACTGCTTTTCATATACTCCCCGAGTATATAAAGATCGTTTTTTTTGGCATGGGGACTTCTTTTGATTTCCGGCAGCAAAAGTATCCCTCCGTTCAGTTCTTTAAAAAACTCTTTTGGAAGTTTCTCTGCGATTTCATCCAGCATTTTCTGCGTTTCATCAATATTTACAACTGCCATAACATGATTATACATTTTATTACCGCCCATTTCAAAGAAAAGACCAATAATCACAACCTGCACTTTTCATTATGTGTGACTTTGTTGTATAATAAGAAAAAGGAAGGAGGTGCAAATATGCCGCTTATATTGTTAGGTCTGCTCGTAATAGTCGTTACTGTTGCATATTTTTACTTGAACGGCATGATGAAGCCCGATTCCGAGAGCAAAAAGAAAAAAAAGGAAGATCCTTCAAAAATAATATATCTCAAAAAAGAGGACTGGAAGGAAAACACCTCCGAAGACAACAAAAACGATAACGACGGATCAAAATGAATAAATAAAAATGTGCATTGACCCGGAAAAGGATCCCTGCACATTTTTTATTTGTTCTCTGATATGGAAATCAACTGCGGTATATCAGTCAGGCAGCTGTGTCCTTAAAAGGTTGATCCTTCCTTGACTGTCTATCTCGGTGACTTTCACTTCCACTTCATCTCCGATATTCATTATATCTTCAACTTTTTCGACCCTGTGTTTCGCCATCTTTGATATGTGCAGCAGCCCGTCTTTTCCGGGCAGGATCTCTATAAAGGCTCCAAAATTCATTATTCTTACCACTTTGCCCTTATAAACTTCTCCGACTTCCACTTCTTTTATAAGCATCTCTATTTCATTAAGACCTTTTTCCGCACTTTCCATATCCGGTGCCGCAATATAAACAAGCCCGTCATCATCAATGTCTATCTTGACTCCTGTTTTGTCTATTATGCCGTTTATAGTCTTCCCTCCCGGACCTATGACTGTTCTGATCTTGTCAGGATCTATCTGCAAAGAAATTATCCTGGGTGCCCAGGGAGAAAGTTCCTCTCTGGGTTCTTTGATCTCACTCATCATTTCTTTGAGTATATGCATCCTGCCTTCCTTCGCCTGAGACAGTGCTTTTTCAAGGATCTCTCTTGAAAGCCCGTGCACTTTTATGTCCATCTGTATGGCTGTAACACCTTTTTCGGTCCCGGCCACCTTGAAGTCCATATCGCCCAGGAAATCTTCCATTCCCTGTATGTCCGACAATATGGCCATTTTGCTGCTGCCATCTTCTTCAACTCTTTCAATAAGCCCCATGGCTATGCCTGCCACAGGCGCTTTTATTGGCACGCCCGCATCCATCAGGGCAAGACAACTGCCACATGTGGATGCCATGGATGTGGATCCGTTCGAGGAAAGTATTTCTGACACTACTCTTATTGCATAAGGAAATTCCTCCACTTCGGGAAGCACCGGTACAATTGCTCTTTCCGCCAGCGCTCCGTGTCCTATCTCTCTTCTGCCCGGACTTCGCATGGGTTTTGTTTCCCCCACTGAATAAGCCGGAAAATTATAATGATGCATATATCTTTTTTCAGTTTCTTCGGATATGCCATCCAGTCTCTGACCTTCCCCAACGGGACCAAGCGTGGCTACAGAAAGAGCCTGTGTCTGTCCCCTTTTGAAGAGTCCGGTGCCGTGACATCTTGGCAGGACGCCGGTTTCCACCCATATGGGTCTTATTTCTTCATGCTTCCTGTTGTCAGGTCTTATGCAGTCATCAAGTATAAGTCTTCTGACCTGCTCTTTTGTTATTGTATAAAGTATATTGGCGATATCCTTTTCGCCCTCCGGATATTTCTCCGCGAAGTGTTCCTGAGTCTCGACTTCCACTGCATCCATGTTATCCAGTCTTTCCTGTTTTTCTACAGTAAGTACAGCAGCCCTCATCTTTTCCTCAGCATATTCCCTGACATCATTTTCTATATCTTCAGGAACCTTGTAGCATTCGATCTCTTTTTTTGCCTTGCCGACTTCTTCTACTACTTCTTCAATGAATGCAACTATTTTCTTGATTTCTTCATGGGCAAACATTATGCCGTCAAGCATATCGGATTCAGCGACTTCCTCCGCACCTGCCTCTACCATCATGATCGCTTCTTTTGTGCCCGAAACCACCATATGCATGTCGCTTTTTTCTCTCTCGGCCGATGTGGGGTTGATAACGAACTCTCCGTCGATCCTGCCCACAAGTACCGAACCCGTGGGTCCTTCCCAAGGAATGTCCGAAACGGACAATGCCACAGATGAGCCTATCATTGCAGCTATTTCCGAGGGGGCATCATTGTCCATACACATAACAGTGG
>DAIMEC010000106.1:0-3708 GCA_036725465.1 Bacillota bacterium
ATATATACTTTTCCAGGAAACATATAACAAGGAAAGATATTTGGAACTTCACCCTTCGGGGCCAAAAAGAGATTATGATTATCATACTGAAGCTATGGACAGAGCCAATGAAGGCGGGATAGATGATGTGGGGTGCGGAGTCCTTTTCGGGCTTGATAATTACAAATATGATTTTGTGGGAATTCTGATGCACGCAAAACATCTGGAAGATACATGGGGATGCGGGCCCCATACCATAAGCGTTCCGAGGATACGCCCTGCTGATGATATCGATGTTAGCGATTTTCAAAACGGTGTACCGGATGATATTTTCAAAAGGATCGTTGCTGTACTTAGAATAGCGGTGCCTTATACCGGAATGATTATGTCCACCAGAGAAAGTGAAAAAACACGAAGAGAGTGTCTGGAGATAGGAATAACTCAGGTCAGCGGAGGAAGTCGTACCAGCGTGGGCGGATATGAAGAAGAAGAAAGAGATGAAAGTACTGCACAATTTGATGTAAGTGATACGAGGACCCTTGATCAGGTAGTCTCCTGGCTTATAGAACTGGGGTATGTGCCCAGTTTTTGTACCGCATGTTACCGGGAAGGACGGACGGGAGACAGATTCATGAGTCTTTTGAAATCAGGACAGATCGCCAACTGCTGTCAGCCAAATGCTCTTATGACACTTAAAGAATACCTGGTGGATTACGCATCTCCAGAGACATACGAAAAGGGAGAAGCTATTATTCAAAAAAGGCTGGCCATGGTTCCCAATGAAAAGGTCAGAGAAATAGCAAAAAAACATCTCAAGGAAATCGAAAACGGAAAGAGAGATTTTAGGTTCTGATGAATAGCCTAAATGAAACACCAAGAGCCGGAAGGCTTCACATAAGTATATTCGGCAAGAGAAACAGCGGCAAATCTTCTTTGATAAATGCTCTTACCGGGCAGGATATCGCCATAGTTTCCGAGCATGCCGGCACCACTACGGATCCTGTTTATAAATCCATGGAACTTCATCCTGTGGGACCTGTGGTTTTTATTGATACGGCAGGATTTGATGATTTCGGGAAACTGGGAGAACTGAGGCTTAGCCGTACAAAGGAAGTTATCAAAAAAACCGATATAGCATTGCTTTTATTCGATGACGGCAGTCTTGACCCTGAAGAGGGATGGCTATCCGGTTTGAGGGATGCGGATGTTCCGGTCATTCCAATAATAAATAAAACAGACCTGTTGGACCGGGCGGCTTTGCAGCAAAAGATCATCATGGTATTCGGGCTTACCCCGATAATGGTAAGTGCCGCCGATGGAACGGGGATAGAGGATATCAAGAAAGCCATAGATAAGCTGGCGCCGGAAGATTTCAAACGGGAAAAAATTCTGGGAGACATGGTAAGCGCCGGCGAAACAGTTCTTCTCGTTATGCCTCAGGACATACAGGCACCGAAAGGAAGGCTAATACTGCCCCAGGTACAGGTGATAAGGGAACTTCTTGATAATAAATGTACTGTTGTATCTACTGTTTCGGATGGTTTTTTGAAAGCTCTGGATTCGCTTTCGAGGGCGCCTTCGCTTATTATTACCGATTCCCAGTGTTTCGGATATGTGAATAAAAACAAGCCCGGGGAGTCTGCGCTGACATCTTTTTCAATATTGCTGGCGGCATTTAAGGGAGATCTTAAAACTTTTGTTGAGGGAGCTGCAGCGATAGATTCTCTGACAGAGAAATCAAGGGTGCTCATAGCGGAAGCCTGTACCCATGCACCTCTCGAAGAAGATATAGGAAGAGAGCAAATACCCGGGATGCTCAGGGAGCGTGCAGGCGAAGGAATGAGAGTGGACATTGTTGCCGGCTCGGATTTTCCAAAGGATTTGAAAAAATATGATTTGATAATCCACTGCGGCTCATGTATGTTCAACCGCAAGCACATGATGTCAAGGGTAGAACAGGCAAAGACCCAAGGGATCCCTATCACCAATTACGGAATAGTGATGGCAAAACTGAAAGGGATACTCGATGATATAACTCTGCCGCCCGGCCGCTGACCCGCCCGGTCACCCGACTTGGCTGCCCTGCCTCCTATTTGTAAAATTACTGGAGTTTTAAGCAAAAGGGAAGGGAAAATATAGCAAAATCAAAATTTTAACCCTGGAACCGGGGTTTTGGCACGAAAAGGGTTAAAATTTCAAATTATATACTTTTATCGCCGTGTTAAGTGGTGTTACCTGAATTCATGCATAGCGCAACGAAAAGCAATAGTATAGATGCCGGAGTAAAGCAAAAAAGAGAGATAAATGTAAGATATTTAGTCAAAAGAAAGAATAAGTAAAATTAAAAAACTTTTTCCCCGGCTATATATGTAGAGAGAACATTGACATCAAGCAAATCCATTTCATCTATTTCAAAGATATTTCTGTCAAGCACAACAAAATCGGCAAAAAACCCTTCTTTAATAAGACCGTTGATATTTTGTTGACCGGTAGCATAATGAGGATTGTGAGTATACATTCTCACTGCATCATATATGTCTATTCTTTCATCGGGATTATAACCATTTTTGGGAAAGCCGGTAAAATCACATCTTGTAACAGCAGAGTATATTCCCAATAAAGGGTCATAGCTTTCCACGGGGCAATCAGAACTTCCCGTCAGCATAAGACCGTTCCTCATAAGGGTTTTCCACATATATGTATTTTTTGCTCTATAGCTTCCCACTTTTTCTTCTATCCAGTGAAGGTCGGTTCTTAAAAAAACGGGCTGTACATCAAGGATCACAGGTATTTTTTTCATTTTTTCAATCAAATCCGGTGGTGTCATTTGTGCGTGGATTATTCTAAAGGGCAAAGCTGGTTTTGTTTTGGAAGACAAGATTGTCTTTTCAATTGCATTTATGGTGATTTCCAGAGCCCTGTCACCGATAGCATGGATTGCAGGTTGAAGACCTTTGTCATAGGCAGTTTTCATCTTATTATAAAGTTCATCTTCTGTGCATATCATCACACCGGAATCACCACTGTTTTTATAAGGATCCCTTAAGGCTGCTGATTCTGCGCCAAGTGACCCATCGGTGAACAACTTATAAGAGCCTAAATGGACTTTTGCATTAGGGTCATTGTTGATTTTAGTTGTAGCATCAAATAATTCATCAAGGCAAACATAGACTCTGACAGGTAGTAAGCCAATGTTTTCAAGGTGTTTATAAGTTTCTATAGATTCTTTGTAGTTCCATATCTTGGCAGAATAAGTATGTATTCCCGTAATCCCTCTGCTACTCATGTCTTTGAAGACTTTCATCATTATTTTTTCTCTTAAGGCGATATCAGAAAGAGGATCTTTGATTATGTTATCGATAACCTGTGTGCATTGCTCTCTCAATATGCCGTTGGGGTTTCCGTCTGCTTCTGTTTCGACTATACCGCCGCCTTCGGGATTGTAACCCTTTATTACTCCCGCTAATGTCAGACCCTCTGTGTTTACAACAATTGCATGTAGACAAACTCTCCTTATGACTATAGGGTGTTTATTAGACACATTATCCAAATCATGCCTTGTAGGCATCCGTTTTTCTTTGAATAATGTGTCATCAAAATTGACCCCTTTTATCCAGCATCCCTCCGGTATTTCCTTTGATTTGTTTTTCATGACTGATATCATTTCTTTAATGCTTCTGATATTTGAAAGATCCACAGCGACTAAATTCTGACAGAACGCGTACATAT
>DAIMEC010000107.1:0-3631 GCA_036725465.1 Bacillota bacterium
AATCCACAGTTATTACAAAACAGTCTTCAAAAGAAGCGGCTTTGAAACATGCATGCAGCCCGCCGAGAGGGCCCCTTTCTTTCAATTCATCTTCTACAGAAAAACAATCGCTCACTTTTCCCCTGTATCCGGACAGTACTATCTCACCGAAACCGAGACTCTTTCCCTTTTCGATGATTATATCCAGAAAACATTTTGCGTTCCAGCGCAGATGTGCTTTGTTTTGCCCCATCCTGGAACTTTTGCCTCCGGCAAGGATAATAAGTGAGCAATTGTTAAATTCCATAATAATTCCGGTTTTGCGCCCGGACATACGCTTTTTATGCTTTCTTATATGAGAACCAGTATATCATACCAACCAGTATCATTCCACCTACAATGTTTCCTAAAGTTACAGGTATGAGATTGTCGATGAAAAATCCTCCCCATGTCAGGTTTTCTATAACGGCCGGATCAAGGGAAGCGCCGAATTCGCCTTTCGCAAAAAGACCTGCGGGTATGTAGTACATGTTGGCAACACTGTGTTCATATCCCGAGGTAACGAACAGTGAAATGGGGAAGAAGCAACTGAAGAATTTCCCCACCATGGTGTCTGAGCCGAATGCCATCCATACTGCCAGACATACCAGCCAGTTACAAAGTATTCCCCTGTAAAATGCCGGGAGGAATTCCAGATTACACTTACCTGCCGCTATACTTACCGTTGTTGCTCCAAGAGCTCCGTCACCGGATGCAAGCAGTCCTGAGTTCACTACCAAATAGGCAATAAGTACAGATCCCACCATGTTGGCTATATAGACTATCACCCAGTTTCTCAGCATGCCGCTGACATTGATCTTCTTTTCCAGAACTGAACATACCATAAGTGTGTTTCCGGTAAAAAGTTCCGCTCCGCAGCAAACGACCAGCATCAGTCCGGTGGCGAATACCATTCCTGCTATCCATCTGCCGATACCAAATGTTCCCGCATCTCCCAGGGCATTGAATGCCGCCATATTCGAGCCTGCAGCCGCAAAAGCAATAAAAGCGCCTGCTAAAATTCCCAGCATGATCAGCTTTGCAGCGCTGCTGTTTGCTTTGCCCACACCGATATTGATAGTTGCATCCAGTATTTCTGCCGGTTTTAATGGTGCCATGCTGTTACTGGGCTTTGGTGCTGTGACCTTAGGTGCGGCCTCCTGTTTTTCCATTGGTTCTAATGGTGCCATTTTTGAATTTTCGTACGAGAGCTCAACCCAAAAATAAACGGTATCAAACCGCTCGTACACTCCTTCCTTTTTTTTTAATAACTTCTAACATCGGATATCGCTATCCGAAAAATACATCATCATAGACAGTATATTTAGTACGATATAAATTGTCAATACGTTTTTCAAAAGGATACACACATCACTTTTATATATGAAGCATAAGTATATAGCTGCATCATTTCTATTCATATTATCTATTTGAATTCATACACTTCAATATTCTATAATGATACCGGAGGCTGAAAGGCAATGTTCCCAAATGGACACCTTTCAGAAAAAAATGGACATAATATACTTTGATAACAGTGCGACTTCGTTCCCAAAGGCTCCCGGTCTCGGAAAGGCCATAGGCGAACATATAGATAATAACGGCTTCAATATTTGCCGTGGCAGTTATGAAAAGTCTTATCAGCTTCAAAGCACCATAATTGAAACAAGGGAACAAATGTGTTCTATGTTTGGTTTTGACCTGCCGCAAAATGTTATTTTCTGCTCCGGAGCAACTTTTGGACTGAATTTGATCATAAAAGGTATTCTTGAAACAGGGGATCACATTATCACATCTTCCATGGAACACAATTCCGTGGCCAGGCCTGTAACAGTTATGACAAGCAAAGGTATCATATGGGATATCGCCAAGTGCCGCCGGGACGGAAGCCTGGATCCGTCGGCAGTTGAAGCTTTGATCTGCAAAAAGACAAAACTCGTGCTTCTTGCCCACGCATCCAATGTCAGCGGCAGTATGATGCCAATAGATGAGATCGGTCGTCTATGCAAAAAACACGGCGTTTTTTTTGCTTTGGATGCCGCTCAGACCGCAGGCAGTAAAACGATCCACATGAAAAACAGTAATATCGATGCCCTGGCATTGCCGGGTCATAAAGGGCTTCTCGGTCCCCAGGGAATTGGGGCGGTACTCCTTTCCGAAAGATTCGCCTCTGAACTTGGTACTGTCATAGAAGGCGGTACCGGCAGTCTTTCCGATAATTTTGAAATGCCTTCCTTCATGCCGGACAAATTTGAGACCGGTACCCTTAATATCCCCGGAATAATCGGCCTCGCCCATTCCCTGAAATATATCAAAAACCTGGGCATAAGTGAGATAAATGCAAAAAAAAAGATCCTTACGGAGAAGTTTTTAAGCGGGATACTTGATATCCCCCATGTCAACCTTTCGGGGATCAGAAGCATGGATATGCGCTGTTCCGTTATCTCGTTAGATTTTAAGTACATTGATAACAGCAACGCAGCTTATTTGCTGGAAAAGGACCATGGTATCATAACAAGATGCGGCCTGCATTGTTCACCCATGAGCCATAAGACCCTCGGAACATATCCACAAGGCACAGTACGTTTTTCGATAGGTTTTTTCAACACTGAAAAAGAAGTAGATACCGCCATATCAGCCATAAATGAAATCGGCAAAAAACATCAGTAAAAAGCCACTTCATAAATGTTCTCATATCCTATTTTGTTTTTATTCAGGGTGTCTGCAACTTTATCTTTGTCATTTTTGCCGCCACGCCAGGCAGTTCCACAGCTTGCTTTTATCTCTCTGGGAACAGGTATCAGGCCGCCCTCAAAACCCTCTTCTTCAAGTATTTTTGACGCTTTTGAGGCTTTGAACGTGTTTTCGAAAGTGACCACCATCCAGATCGCTTTTTTTCTTTCTGAAGCTTTATCGGTTTCATCCCCATTTTTGATTCCGGCTGTTTTTTCTTCCATTTCTTCCCATCCCACGCTTACGGTCTTATCACGCTTTGTGCCTTTAACATTTTCTCAACTGTCTCATACATGTTGGTGACCGATCCCACCTTCAATTTGTCAGTTATGCCGTAATGATCAAGGCATGTGCCACAGGTGAATATCTGTACTCCGGCCGCCTCAAGAGCTTTGATATGGTCTATGCAGGGAGATCCTTCAACGGTAAGATGTGCCCCGCTGTTATAAAAAAGCACCGATGCCGGCAGTTCATCCATTTGGGTGAGAGCAAAAATAAAGCCTTTTATAAGGATCTTGCCCAGTTCAGCATCGCCGCTCCCCATCCTGTCTGAGGCGATGGCTACTACTTTTGATCCCTTCAAAGTCTGTGCTTCCAAGACCTTTTTATCTTCTTCTCCTTGCGCAACATTTTCTTTTTCTTCTTTTTCTATAAAAACATGAAAAATATCACCTTCTTCTTTGAATGAAAATAAGCAGTTTTCTGTTCTTGCCATTTTCTCAAGGTTTTTAACTGCCACATCACTGTCCGTCAGCACCTCCAAAGTACCTGAAGACATTTCTTTCAATGCCTTCTTGGCTTTGATAACGGGTACCGGACAAACTTCCCCTGTAACATCTATTCTCATATTGATCCTCTCATTTCTCAAATAATTACCAAT
>DAIMEC010000108.1:0-3617 GCA_036725465.1 Bacillota bacterium
TGCTCTTTGGATATATGTAGTGGGGGAGGTAAATCCCGACACAACAAAAAAATATGATGGCATAAAGATCGATTTTACAAATGAAGAAAGTCTCGCCCAAAATGGACTGGCGCTTTTGGATCCCGGCGTATTAACTGTTGATGTAACGGTGGAGGGCAAAAGGTCGGCTGTAAACGGAGTAAAAGAAGAGAATATAGAAGTCATGGCAGATCTTACAAGGAGACAGAAGGGCAAAAACAGTATCCATCTTGAAGTAAATCTTCCCGGAGAGGTGAAACTTAAGAGTATATCAGCAGAAAATATCGATGTGACCATAGAAAACAGGATATCGGAAGAAAAACCTGTAAAAGTATCTTTTAAGGGAAAACTTGAGGATAATAGAGAACCGGGAGAAGCTGAGGTCAATCCGGACAGAGTAATAGTCAGCGGGGCTGAATCTGCGGTCAGATCTGTAAGTCATGTAAAGGCCGAGGTGAACGTAAAGGATTTCAAGAACGACAAACTTTCTGTGGAAACTAAAGCATTGCCGGTAAACCGTAAAGGTGTTGCTGTAAGGTATCTGGAACTGTCCTCTGACTCCATACAGGTCAAAGCCCGGCTGATGCAGACAAAAGAAGTCTCCCTCAAGGTCAATGTGAAAGGAGAAATAAAGGAACCGTATCAGCTGGACAGCATAGATATACCTGAGACAGTGGTCATAAAGGGGTCAGAAGAGGATATTGAAAACATTTCTGTGATACAGGCAGAAGATGTATATATAGGAGATATAACAAAAACCAGTTATATCCCCTTGGATTTTATAATGCCATCCGGCGTGGAAACGGCCTCGGAGTCGCAGGATATGAGTATTAAAGTGACCATCAAAGCGCTTTCATCAAAGTCTTTTGATTACAAAAGTGAAGATGTAGATGCAAAGGGTCTAAAGACAGGGCTTTCAGCTTCATTCGAAAAGGCCGGCATAAAAGTAACAGCCAGGGGCATGGAAGATATTGTTTCGGGTCTTTCCGGAGGGGACTTTGGGATATCGGTAAATCTTTCAGAACTTGATGCGGGAACACATAAAGTCAAACTGAAAGTAACCTATACAAAGAAATTGAGCAGTGTATCTGTCTCTCCAAAAGAGATACTGGTAACCATAAGCGAAGAATAAAGGAAAACATAATATGAGCAGATTATTCGGTACAGACGGAGTAAGAGGAATAGCCAATTCGGAACTGACACCTGAACTGGCTTTTAATCTGGGCAAAGCGGGAGCCCATGTACTAAACAAAGAAAAAAGGAAGCCGGTGGTCCTTATCGGTAGGGATACCAGGATATCGGGAGATATGCTGGAAAGCGCCCTTTGTGCCGGTATACTGGCTGTGGGCGGCAATGTTATAAAAGTGGGTATACTGCCAACACCGGCGGTGGCATACCTTGTCAGGTATTTTGATGCGGATGCAGGGGTAATGATATCCGCTTCCCATAATCCTTTTGAGTATAACGGCATCAAGTTTTTCAATGAAAAAGGATTCAAACTTGATGATGATATCGAAGATGCCATTGAAGATATAATAGTAAGAGATATAGATGTAAACAGCCACATAACAGGAGACAGGCTGGGCAAATGTATTGAAGGTGAAGAGGATGCGCTGGAGCTTTATGCTGCTTTTCTCAAAAGCACCATAGACAGAGATCTAAAAGGCATAAAGATAGTTCTTGACTGCGCCAATGGTGCCGCATATAAGGTGGCTGAAAAAGTCTACAAAGATCTGGGAGCCGATGTAACGGTAATAGGCAACAGGCCCAACGGACTAAATATAAATGAAGGTTGCGGGTCGACTCATCCCGGTCAACTGCAGAAGAAAGTGATAGAAGAAAAGGCACTCATGGGGCTGGCATTCGATGGAGATGCGGACAGGCTCATAGCCGTCGATGAAAAAGGAAATATAATCGACGGTGATAGGCAGATCTGCATTTGCGCAAAAATGATGAAGGAAGAAGGCACACTTAAGGACAACAAAGTAACTGCCACCGTAATGAGCAATATTGGATTTCACAAGTATATGGAAGACCTGGGATGTGCTGTGAACACCACAAAAGTTGGAGACAGGTATGTGCTTGAAGAAATGGTTAAGACAGGATGTGTTATTGGAGGAGAACAGTCGGGACATATAATTTTTCTGGATCACACAACTACGGGAGACGGCATATTATCATCACTTCAGCTGATAAAAGCCGTAAAGGATTCCGGCCTTGAACCTTCAGAACTCTTCGGCGAAGTGGCCATATATCCCCAGGTGCTGAGAAATGCAAAAGTGAGAAATGAAAACAAAAATAAATACGAAAAAGATCCGGATATAGTAAAAGAGATAGAAAGGCTCCAGAAAGAAATGGATGGAGAAGGGCGTATACTTATAAGGCCTTCGGGCACCGAACCTCTGGTGAGGGTCATGATCGAAGGCAGGAATGAAGGATACATAACAGACCTTGCAGAAGATCTTGCTGAACTGATAACAAGAAAACTGGGACAATAAAACCGGGACGACAGTATTTTCGGTGAAAAAGTCCTGAGAAAGGCAAAATAAATTTTCGGGAGGAAAAGAAATATGTGCGGGATCGTTGGTTATATAGGTGGCGGTAAAGCAAAAGAGATAATAATAGACGGACTAAAAAGACTTGAGTACAGAGGTTATGATTCGGCGGGCATCGCCCTGTGTATAGACGGCAAAATCGAAACAAGAAAACATGTTGGGGGAATCGAAAACCTCGAAAAAATAATAGATGACAAAGAATATGAAAGCAACATAGGTATCGGACATACAAGATGGGCAACCCACGGAGCACCTTCTGACATAAACGCTCATCCGCATAACAATGAGGATAATACGGTCACAGTCGTCCACAACGGAATAATAGAAAACTATACCGAACTAAAAGAATCCCTTATCAAAGACCATGGTATAAAATTTCGTTCAGAAACGGATTCGGAGGTAATAGCACAGCTTATAGGAGCGCTTTATGATGGAGATATTCATGAAGCTGTAAATAATGCTGTAAAAAAAATGAGGGGAGCCTATGCTATAGGTGTGGTATCTGCCCATGAACCGGACAAGATAATAGCAGTGAGAAAAGATGCGCCCCTGGTGGCGGGAATAGGAAAAGGCTGTAACTTCATAGCCTCGGATATACCTGCTCTTTTAAAATATGTGCGTGAAATATTTTTGATAGAAAACAACGAAACCATTGTAGTCACAAAAAATGAAGTAAAAATATATGACGAAAAAGGTCAAACGGTAAAGAGAGACGTTTTCCATGTGACATGGGATGCTGATGCGGCGGAAAAAAGCGGATATCCTCATTTTATGCTGAAGGAAATCCACGAACAGCCCAAGGGACTGGAGGATACCCTGCTGAGGAGACTCGATAAAGACGGAAGAATCAAACTTGACGGTATAACCATGACAAAGGAAGATATAGAAAGTTTTAATAAAATATACATAGTGGCCTGCGGGACTGCATATCATGCAGGGCTGGTGGGGAAGTATACAATAGAGAAAATGGCCAGGATACCCGTTGAAGTCGATATAGCTTCGGAGTTCCGTTATCGGGATTCCTTTGTTGATGAAAACACTTTG
>DAIMEC010000109.1:0-3605 GCA_036725465.1 Bacillota bacterium
AGAAAGAAAATTCAAAAGTACCAATAGGCTGCTTTATGATGAAAAAAATGAAATAAATGTTAACGGACGGGAACGTTTCCCAAAGTACAAAGGTGCCATCGGCATCAAAACTGGGCAGACGGGCACGGCGGGATACTGTCTTGCCGGATGCGCCAAACGCAAAGGGACGGAATATATCGCAGTGATACTTTTTGCCCCCGACGATCTTTCCAGATTTTCCGACTGCATAGAACTGCTGGATTTCGGATTTGATAATTACCATACCTACAGGGCATATAACCCGGGAGAGCCGGCAGGCAGGGTAAAAATCAAAAACGGCAGCAAACTGAAAGTGGATGCAGAAGTGAAAGACGGAGCTTATGCCACGCTTTCCAATGAGGGGTCGGATTCTCTCGTTTCCGAAAAGATCGTAATGAGAGATGATTTGAAAGCACCTGTCAAAAAAGGCACAAGGGCAGGAACGGTCAAGCTTTATGTGGATGACATAAAAGTCGGGGAAGCGGAACTGGTGGTTTCGGAGTCTGTCAAAAAAGGCGGTCCCTGGACGGCCATCGGTATTTCTGATCTGGCGGCATTTATAATACTTATCCTGCTCATAATTCTTTTCATAGCATTGCTTATTATACTGATACGCCGGGCAAACAGAAAAAAGGCAGAAAAAGCAAGAAAGAGAAGAGAAGAAGAAGCGAAGAAAAGAAAAGAAGACGAAGCAAAAAGACGAATGGCAGAAGAGGCAGAAAACAGAAGACGCAGAGAATGGCCCTATTAAAGGCGTAAAAATGTTTGATATCGAAGAAAACTTAAAAAAACTCCCGGACAAACCGGGAGTTTATATTCATAAGGACAGACTTGGCAACGTTATATATGTGGGAAAGGCTATTTCCCTGAAAAAACGTGTCAGGCAGTATTTTCGTGCATACAGAAACACGGACCCGAAGGTCAGAGCCATGGTTTCCTACATTTCGGAATTTGAATATATCACCACGGGCACAGAGATGGAAGCGCTTATACTTGAATGCAATCTGATCAAAAAGTATATGCCCAGATATAACGTCCTGCTCCGCGACGACAAAACATATCCCTTCATAAAAGTGACCACCACAGAGGAATTTCCCAGGATAATGAAGACCCGCAAAATAGACAGGAAAGGCGACAAATATTTCGGACCTTATACCGATGCGGGAGCAGTGGCTCAGATGGTGGAACTTTTGAACACTATATATGTATTAAAAAGATGTCCAACATCAAAGTTTGCCAAAGGATCAAGACCGTGCCTGAATTATCATATCGGGCAGTGTCAGGGCATATGCAAAGGCGGTGTGGACAGGGAAGAATACATGCAAAGAATAGGTTCGGCAATGGAGTTTCTAAAGGGCAGAAACAGAAAGATATCCGATTACCTCAAAGAAAAAATGGAATCCGCATCGGAAAGAATGGATTATGAAGAGGCTGCCAGATACAGAGACTATCTTCTTGCAGCAAAGACCCTGAGCGAGAAACAGAGGGTGGTACTGAAAAATACAAAGGATATTGATGTGGTCCATTGGGCCGGCGAAGGACATGTCGTGCTTTTTTATGTGAGGGATGGAAAGCTGACGGGAAGAGAAACATATACTCTTGAAGTAAATCCTGAGGACGAAGAGAAAGATGTTATTACGGCATTTCTGAAACAGCATTACGGCAAACAGGCGGCGGGTCCCAGAGAAATACTGGTCTCATTGATGCCGGAAGAGGCACAAATGATAGAGGAGTACTTAAGCGGTTTATGGCCAAGAAAGGTAACCTTGCTGGTGCCCGTTAAAGGCGAAAAAAAGGCTCTGATGGATCTTGTGAAAAAAGATATCGAAGAGATAAGAAAGACCGTGGATGACAGGGAAGAAAACCGCAGAGAAAGAGATGCCGCCATAGGAAGAGAGGTGGCTGAGTTCCTGGAGAAAACGGGCATCCATAAAAAGCGCGGGGAGGAAAGAGCATACAGAATAGAGGCCTATGATATTTCCACCACCGGCGGCATAGAAACAGTGGGGGCAATGGTGGTCTTCGAAGGGGCAAGACCGGACAAAAAAGCATACAGGAGATTCAGAATAAGAACGGCGGAAGATTCGGATGATTACGGTGGCATAAGGGAAGTGCTTTACAGGCGATTCAAAAGAGGTCTGGCCGGTGAGCCCGGATTTGATGAAATGCCGGATATAGTTCTGATAGACGGAGGCAGAGGCCATTTGAGCGCTGCTTTATCGGTGACTGAAGCCATGAAAATAGACATACATGTGGCCGGCATGGTAAAGGATGAAAAACACAGGACCAGAGGACTGGTATACAAGAAAAAAGAAGCAGCAAAAGCAGGAGACGAAGAGATCTCGGAATATGACCTTTTGTCAAACTCACTGCTTTACAGATATATAGGGACGATCCAGGAAGAAGTCCACAGATTTGCAATAACCTATCACAGAGGATTGAGAGACAAAAAAAGCATCAAGTCTGTGCTGGACGGCATAAAAGGCATCGGTCCGGCGAAACGCAACGCACTGCTTTCTCACTTCGGAAGCATTGAAAACATAAAGAAAGCCAAAGAGCAGGAACTTCTTGAAGTGCAGGGTATAACGCCTTCTCTGGCACAGAACATAAGAGAATATTTTAATTGATAAACACATGTTTAGATGATATAGTTTAACCGTAAAGGAGGAAGACCCAATGACAGATGAACAAAAGAAAGATCAGATCACAGAAGAAGAATCAGAAGTAATAACTCTTGAATTTGATGACGGAACAGAAGTTGAATGCGAGATCATGGGCGTTTTTGATGCAGGAGGGAAAGACTATATAGCCCTTATCCCGGACGACAAAACCGATGATGTCTACATCTACGGATACAAGGAAACCGGCGAAGATGAATTTGAACTCATCGATATAGAAGATGATGAAGAATTCCAGAAAGCCGTTGCCGAGTTCGACAAGCTCGTGGAAGAAGAGTAATTGATATTTCAGCGGGTATTGGCTCTTTTGAGAAATGCCACACCTACAACGGTAAATACAACAGCACCGCAGACATAGTATGTCTGAAATTCTCTTGTAAAAAGGCTGAATACACATATGGCTGTGCCCACAAGAAAAGCGATGCCCGCGATCAGATTTTTTTTCTCCATGATAATGACCTCCGGGAAATATTATAACATAAGGGTCATTTGCATGGAAGATTTGTTTTTGTAAGGAAAGAATCAAAAAATGAAAAACTATGATATTATAGTTGCCGGTGCCGGCGCAAGCGGTGTTTATCTTTCTTATGAACTGGCCAAAATAAAAAACAGAGCAACAGTACTTATGATAGACAAAGGAGCACCCCTTGAGGAGAGGATATGTCCGATCAAAAAGGGTGTTGTTTCTTCATGTATAAAATGTGAACCCTGCCATATAATGAACGGATACGGAGGAGCAGGTACGCTTTCCGACGGGAAATATAACCTGACGACCCATTTCGGAGGAGATCTGCACAGATATATCGGAACAGAAAATGCCATGGACCTCATGAACTATGTTGATGAAGTGCTTTGCAAAATGGGCGGTGCGGATGCCAAACTTTATTCCACTGCAAATTCGGATCTGAA
>DAIMEC010000110.1:0-3590 GCA_036725465.1 Bacillota bacterium
GGTGGATTATGATGTGACGGGATCCATAGGCAAGAGATACAGAAGGCAGGACGAAATCGGTACACCGTTTTGTATATGCACTGATTTTGATACAATAGATGACGGGTGCGTGACCATAAGAGACAGAGATACAATGGAGCAGGTAAGGCTGCCAATTGAAGAAGTGAGAAAATATATCGAAGAAAAACTTGATTTTTAAGGAGTGTAAAAATATGAAGAAATTTGTATATTCTTTTAATGAGGGCTCAAAGGACATGAGAGATCTCCTGGGCGGAAAAGGTGCAAATCTGGCCGAAATGACAAAAATAGGTCTGCCCGTACCCTTCGGTTTTACGGTTACAACTGAGGCATGTAACAGATACTATGAAGAAGGCAAAAAAATCGGTGACGATATAATAAAAAAAATATTTGAGAAGCTGGCAGACCTGGAAAAAGTAACTGAAAAGAAATTCGGAAATCCGGAAAATCCGCTGCTGGTTTCTGTCCGTTCGGGAGCAGTTTTTTCCATGCCTGGAATGATGGATACTATACTGAATCTGGGCCTCAATGATGAAACGGTTGAAGGCCTGGCAAAACTTACCGATAATGAAAGGTTTGCATATGACAGTTACAGAAGATTCATACAGATGTTCGGTGATGTGGTCATGGAAATCCCCAAGACAAAATTCGATAATATATTTGAAGCAAAAAAAGATGAAAAAGGATGCAGTTTCGATGTGGATCTAAAAACTGAGGATCTGAGATCTATAATCACTGATTACAAAAAGCTTGTAAAAACAGAAATCAAAAGAGATTTTCCCCAGGAACCGAAAGACCAGCTGATGGAAGCCATAATGGCGGTTTTCCGTTCATGGAACAATGAAAGAGCTATACTTTACAGACAGCTGAACAATATACCTTCTGATCTGGGGACTGCAGTGAATGTTCAGTCCATGGTATTCGGAAACATGGGAAACACATCAGGAACAGGTGTAGCATTCACCAGAAGTCCCGTAAACGGCGAAAACAGGATATTCGGAGAATTTCTGGTAAATGCCCAGGGAGAAGATGTGGTGGCGGGAATAAGGACACCTCAACCCATAGAAGAAATGGCTGAGGCCTTCCCGGAAGTGTACAAAGAATTCATGAGGATATCAGAACTTCTTGAAAAACATTATACAGATATGCAGGATATGGAATTTACCGTTGAAAGAAACAAGCTGTTTATGCTCCAGACAAGAAATGGCAAAAGAACAGCTGCGGCGGCCGTGAAGATCGCAGTTGATATGGAACAAGAAGGGCTAATAAATAAAAAGACAGCCGTAACAAGACTGGAACCGGCTCAGATAGATCAGTTGCTCCATCCTAAATTTGATGAGGCAGAACTCAAAAAAGCAGAACCAATAACCAAAGGCCTTGCAGCTTCCCCCGGGGCGGCGGCAGGAAGGATATACTTCACGGCCGAAGAAGCTGTGGCAGCGGTAAATAACGGAGAAAAGGCAATACTGGTAAGGCTTGAAACCTCACCGGAAGATCTGGCAGGCATGGTAGTTGCCGAGGGCATACTTACCGCAAGAGGCGGGATGACATCCCATGCAGCAGTTGTGGCAAGAGGCATGGGAAAATGCTGTGTTTCAGGCTGTTCCGAGATAAAAGTGGAAGAAGAAGCAAAGAAAATGACCGCCGGCGGGAAGGTATTCAAAGAAGGAGATTTCATTTCACTTGACGGGAGCGAAGGTGTTGTCTACAAAGGTCTTATAAGTACCGTTTCACCGGAACTTTCAGGTGATTTCGGAATGATAATGAAATGGGCAGATGAAGTAAGAACACTGGGGGTAAGGACTAATGCCGATAATCCCAGAGATGCCAGGCAGGCGGTGGATTTCGGAGCAGAAGGAATAGGGCTTTGCAGGACCGAGCACATGTTCTTCGAAGAAGAAAGAATATCCAATGTAAGGCGGATGATACTTGCAGATTCCGAAGAAGAAAGAAGGAGTGCCCTTGCATTGCTTCTCCCTTATCAGAAAGGCGATTTCAAGGGAATATACGAAGTCATGGAAGACAGACCTGTTACCATAAGGCTGCTTGATCCGCCGTTGCATGAATTCCTGCCCCATACAGAAGAAGAAATAAAGGAACTTTCAAAACAGATAAATGTGCCCTATGAAAAATTGTCCAAAAAAGTCGAAGAGCTTCATGAGTTCAATCCTATGCTGGGACACAGAGGATGCAGACTTGCGGTCACATATCCCGAGATCGCTGAGATGCAGGCTGAAGCCATAATAATGGCGGCAATTGAATTGAAAAAAGAAAAGAAAATGGATATTACACCTGAAATAATGATACCTCTGGTGGGCCTTGAAAAGGAACTGGCATTTGTAAAGCAGACTGTGGTCGATACCATAAACAGGATATTTGAAAGAGAGGGGGTAAAGCTTGATTACATGGTCGGGACTATGATAGAGATACCAAGAGCAGCTATCCTGGCCGATGAGATAGCAAAAGAAGCTGAGTTTTTCTCATTTGGTACAAACGATCTAACACAAATGACCTTTGGATTTTCCAGGGATGATACCGGCAACATAATCAAAGAATACAGAGACAAACTTATCTTTGAAGAAGACCCGTTCCAGACCCTTGATATTTCCGGTGTCGGGCAGTTGGTAAAAATGGCTGTAGAAAAAGGAAAACAGACAAGACCCAATATCAAACTTGGTATATGCGGAGAGCATGGAGGCGATCCGAAGACTGTGGGATTCTGTCATGAAATCGGACTCAATTATGTTTCCTGTTCACCTTTCAGGGTACCCATAGCAAGACTTGCTGCAGCACAGGCTGCAGTTAAAGCAGAAAAAAAGAGTTGAGAAGCAAGAAAGGAGAAATCCCATGAAAGTGCTGATTTTTAACGGAAGTCCCAGGCTTAACGGGAATACCAGAACCGCACTTGTTGCCTTAAAAGAAGAAACAGAACAAAAAATGCCGGATTCAGAAACAGAACTTATTGATGCCTACAGAAAGAATATCAGCGGATGCATAAACTGTGATGCCTGCAAACACAATGGCGGAGAGTGTGTCCAGGAAGATGACACAGTTGAGATAATTGAAAAGATATATGATGCGGACATACTGATATTTGGTTCTCCCGTATACTGGTGGGGAATAACGGCAAAACTGAAGCTGATAATAGATAAAATGTATTCAAAGTCAGAACAACTTTCCAAAACAAAAAAGAAAGTAGGCGTTATAGCTGTGGGTATGGCGGGACTTACAGATCCGGAATATAAGCTAATAACAGATCAGTTTCAGTGTATTTGCGATCATCTCAACTGGGAGATGATGTTCAGTGAAGCATTTGTTTCTGAAAATCCCGACTCCCTCAAAAAGAATAAAGAAAAACTAACGGAAATAAAAGATCTTCATAGAAAATTCATATAATAAGAGCCTTTTACAGAAACGTACCAAAAAATAAAGCTTGAAAACCTTAAATATCGAAAACAGCAGCAGTTTATGGCTGTTGTTTTCTTTTGGTATATTGACATTTTTTGCCATTTGGATTATTATTAATATCATGATTACAAATAATAACAAATGAGGTGTAAAATGGATATTAT
>DAIMEC010000111.1:0-3588 GCA_036725465.1 Bacillota bacterium
CCGTCTTCGTTGTTGGTGCCGGTTATATAAGATGCTATTTCTTTTATCACATCCTTTGCGTTGCCCACGGCCACAGGTATCCCTGCTTCCATGAGCATATCTCTGTCATTTAAACTGTCTCCGCATGCCATGATCTCTTTTTTATGGACATCCAAAATGTGACAAAGGTCTTCCAGTGCCGCTGCTTTGCTGGTAGTCGCGCCTCCCAGCTCCCAGTTGTTGTCCAGAGAAGATGTAACAGTCACATTTGATATTTCCGAAAGCACATGCCACATTCTTTTTTTGTCTTCCTGGTCATGGAAAAATATATTTATATTTTCTATGGAATTCTTATGGTCGACCATGAAATCCATGGCTCCTTCCACAGGATTACGGGTCCTGAGTACGTAATCCCTGTATCTGTAGGTGATGCCTCCCCTGGCTATTTCATCATAGTCTTTCTTTTCTATATATGCTTTGCCGTCAGTAAAAACTTCTGTCATATATTCATAGCGACTAAGTACATTTGCAGACTCCTCAACTGAAAAAGGGTCCATGCAGTTGCTCATTAGAGTTTCGCCGCTGCACAGATCTTTTATCTGGGCCCCGTTTGATGTCAGCGCATATTGTATCCCGCATATTCTTATTATTTCTTCAGGCAGAGCAGAATAACATCTACCTGTGGCAATAACCACATTTATCCCCTTTGATATGGCCTTTTCCAGGGCATTTTTTGTTCTTTGTGTGAGCCTGCCTTTGCTGTTTAGTGTCGTCCCGTCCAGATCAAGTGCAATGAGCTTTATGGTCATTTTAGTATCTCCTTGAATTCTTTGTTGTTTTTTCTTACATACTTCATCGTGCAGGAATCGCCATGACCGGGATAAATGAACATATCATTTCCCCAATGGGATATAATGTTTCCGATGCTATCCTGCATTTCTTCTTCTGAGCCGTCGGAAAGATCAGTGCGACCGAGATCTACATTGAATACAGTATCTCCGGTAAAAACGACCTTGCTTTTTGCGGAATAATAACATACCCCTCCATGAGTGTGTCCCGGTGTATGGACGACCCTTATTTCCTCCTCATCAAGCAAAAAAATTTTACCGTCTTCTATGGCCACAGCTTCACTTTTATACTTATCCATATCCTGTCTGTGTATAAAAACAGAGCAGTCTGTTTCACGGGCGGTTTTTTCCGCAACACCCACATGGTCATAGTGGTGATGAGTCAACAGTATTCCTTTGCAGTGCAGATCGTTTTTCTGCACAAACCCTATGAATTTATTTGCTTTATACCCCGGATCTATTATATAACACGTGTCTTTTCCTTTTTTATATATGACATATCCATTGCTTTTCAGCACTCCTCCGGTAAATGTTTCTATTTCCATTTCTTCATTCCAGCCTTTCTTTTTTATAATGTCCTCAAATCATTGCGTTCTGCTATATTTTATTGTATTTCAAGACAACATGCAAATAAATGTTGAAAAACAATTTAATAGTGGTAGAATGTGCTTAAATGCAAAAACAGAAAGGTATATTCCAATGAAAATCGCCATCGTAGGAGCAGGGAAACTGGGTCACAAAGTGGCAGATGCCCTGCTTGGCGGAGATCACTCCGTGACGGTAATAGATAAAAACGAGCAGACACTCCAAAAACTGCAGTCTCAGATGGATATCATGACAGTTGCAGCAAATGCAAAGCAGATATCCGTCCTAAAGGATTTGCATATTTCTTCATATGATTTCCTTCTGGCCGCCACGGACAGAGACGAAAAAAACATAGTAATAGCTTCCTTTGCAAAAAAACTGGGCTGTTCCAAGGTTATAGCAAGGGTAAGGGATCCGGAGCATATGAATCAGCTGACTTTTATCAGAGATACAATGTCCATAGACTTCACTGTGAACCCGGATTTTGCCATAACCATGGAAATATATAAATATCTTGTTGAAAAATATACTTTGAGCAATGGTATATATACCAGTGGCAAAGTCTCTTTTCTTGAGTTTTATGCCGAGAAAATGCCTGTTCTTATTGATATGCCCGTATCAAACTTTGCATCGGTGCTTCCCGGTATGCTGCTGGTGGCCATCTCAAGAAACGGCAAGGTTATAATCCCCCACGGAAATACAGTAATAGAAGCCAAAGACTGTCTTTATATAGTGGGAGAAAAGGTCCCTGTAACGGTCCTCAGCAAAAAAGTCCATGAAAAAGGCAAATGGACGGATATCCAAAAAGTCATGATCATAGGCGGAGGAAAAACAGGTCTTTATCTTTCACAGAAACTTGCTGATTTCGGGGCTTCCGTAAAAATAATAGAACAGAACAAAGAACGTTGCCACTACCTTTCGGAACATCTTGAAGACGTTATGATCCTCCACGGAGACGGGACTGATCTTGCTTTGCTGGAGGAAGAAAATCTTGACGAAATCGATGCCTTTGTCACTGCCACAGGGTATGACGAAGACAATCTGCTCCTGGCGCTCATGGCGAAATCCCACCATATAGAAGATGTGATCGCCAAGGTGAGCCGCGGTATATATACGGACATGATATCGAAAATGGGTGTTGATATGGCCCTTAATCCCCTGGATATAACAGCCAGTAATATCTTAAGGATAATACAGGGAGACAAGCGTGTACTGTCTTCCCAGCTCATAGAAGGTCAGGCAGAAATAATTGAAATCGTTGCAGAAGATCATATGAAACTGACAGACAAAACCCTTAAAGATATGGAACTTCCCGAGGGAGTAATAATAGCTGCCATACACAGGGGCTTCGAACTGATAATCCCGTCAGGCGATACTGTAATAAAGGAAGGCGACAAGGTAATAGCACTTTGTCTTTTATCCGAAGTCGCCGCCATGGAAAAGCTGCTTTGTACAAAAGGAGTGACGGATTTCCTGAAATAGGAGATGTTGACTGATGGATCTGAATCTTCGTGTTCTTAATCAAGTGACCGGCATCCTTTTGCTCGTGTCCGGTTGCGCTATGATTTTGCCGGCTGTAGTGGCAGTTATATATGGGGAGACATCAAGCCTTTTAGCCTTTGTAAAGGTTCTGATACCCTCTATATTTACAGGTGTTCTTTTTGTCATATTTGCCAGACCGAAAAATGTACATATGCGCATAAGGGACGGCTTTCTCATAGTGTCCGTATGCTGGCTCCTGCTTTCATTGATAGGTGCACTTCCCTTTGTTATTTCCGGAAGCATTCCAAATTATATTGATGCTTTTTTTGAAACATGCTCCGGATACAGTACGACAGGTGCATCGATACTTGCTGATATTGAATCACTGCCAAAATCCATGCTTTTCTGGCGTTCATTCACCCACTGGATAGGGGGAATGGGTGTGCTGGTCCTGGCCGTCGCTCTGCTTCCCGCACTGGGTATCGGAGGACAGTTTATTGCGAAGGCCGAATCTCCCGGTCCCACCCTTTCAAAGCTGACCCCTAAGATATCGGATACGGCAAGACTTTTCTATATCCTTTACCTTATATTCACCGTAACTGAAATCATCCTTCTTCTTATAGGTGGAGTTAACATTTATGATGCATTTATACACACTTTCGGTACAGTCGGCACCGGTGGTTTTTCCAATTAT
>DAIMEC010000112.1:0-3563 GCA_036725465.1 Bacillota bacterium
GGCTTGTTTTAAGACAGGATAATGCAGATATAAGACTTACGGAAAAATCCTACATACTTGGACTGGCATCAAAAGAAAGATACAAAAGAGTCATTCGAAAGAAGGAAATCATCGGAAAAGAAGAAAAAAGGCTTGAAACTACTCGAATAGACCGGGAAACAGCAAATTCTTTCCTAAAGAAAACAGGAGGCGCCGGTGTCAAAAACAGCGTTACACTTTCAGAACTTCTAAAAAGACCGGAGGTTTCATACGAGCGTTTAAAAGAGATAGACCGGGAAAGACCGGAGATGAAAAAGCATGAGGCAGAAGAACTCCAGGTCCGCATAAAGTATAAGGGATATATAGAAAAACAACTGGCACAGATCGAACGTTTCAGAAAAATGGAAGATAAAAAACTTGATGAAAACATGAATTACCGCGAGATCCAGGGCATCAGGGAAGAAGCAAAACAAAAGCTGGAAGCATTAAAACCCCTTTCCCTGGGACAGGCATCAAGAATATCAGGAGTATCCCCCGCAGACATAAATGTTCTAATGATATGGCTTGAAAAGAAAAAAAGAGAAAAAAAGGAATCTAAATGAAAAAAATCAAAAACCTGTTAAGATGTTTTGAAATAGAAGAAAATATAATCAAAACCGCTGTTCCCGCCATGGAAGAATATATGAACAGCATCCTTGAGTGGAATAAAAAGGTAAATCTTACAGCAATAACCAGCAGGGAAGAATTTATTGACAAACATCTGGCAGATTCCCTTATGTGTGCAGGCTCAAATGAGATCCAAAACTCAAAAACTATTATTGACGTGGGTACAGGAGCCGGTTTTCCTGGTGTACCGCTGGCATTGATTTTTCCGGAAAAAAGTTTTTTGCTTCTGGATTCACAAAATAAAAAAATCGAAATAATAAAAGAGGAAGCACAAAAAGTCGGGATCAGAAACGCCGTATTCATACAAGGACGTGCGGAAGATCTGGCCGGAGAAGAAGATTACAGGGAAAAATTCGACATTTGTGTATCAAGGGCGGTTGCGCCAATGGCTGTGCTTTTGGAATACTGCCTTCCGTTTGTCAGGACAGGCGGAAATTTTTTGGCTTATAAAGGAGCGAAATGGCAGCAGGAGCTGTATGCCGCAGAAAATGCTCTGGATATACTGGGCGGGGAAAAAATAAGGATCGACAGCAGCAACTTTACCAAAGAAGATACAGATCATGTTGTGATATATATCTACAAAGAAAAGGAAACCCCCCGGAAATATCCCCGAAAGGCAGGAAAGCCTTCCAAATACCCGCTTTTATAAAAATGTTTCACGTGAAACATTTTTTTATTGTGGCATATTGCCATAGTATAATGTATAATCAAAGAGCACTGAGCACAAAGAAAGGAGGCGAGGAATTGGGTAAAGCGATAGCTATTTTTAATCAGAAAGGTGGCGTTGGCAAAACCACAACCAATATAAATCTTGCCGCAAGTCTTGCACAAAAAGGAAAAAAAGTACTCGTGATAGATATTGATCCCCAGGGAAATACGACCAGCGGACTGGGAATATCCAAAAAAACCCTTGAGATTTCAACATATGAGTTGCTTACAGATGATGATGCAAATGCAAAAGATGCCATCATGCATACATCTACGGAGAATATGGATATAATCCCGGCTAACGCACAGCTGGCCGGAGCAGAAGTGGAACTTGTACAGGTCAAAGCCAGAGAAAAAAGACTGAAGCAGGCCATCGAAGGCATAAAGGAGGCATATGACTATATTTTTGTGGACTGTCCCCCTTCTCTCGGATTATTGACTATCAACTCTCTTACGGCCGTGGATTCCGTACTTGTTCCCATACAGTGCGAGTTTTATGCTCTTGAGGGCGTTAGTCAGTTGATGAGTACCATTGAAATAGTAAGGAAGAATCTTAATCCGGAGCTTCAAATACAAGGAGTTATCCTGAGTATGTTCGATGGAAGAACAAATCTTTCTATACAGGTAGTGGAGGAAGTCAAAAAGTATTTCAAAGAAAAGGTTTACACAACGGTCATACCAAGAAATGTGAGGCTGGCAGAAGCCCCCAGTTATGGCATGACCATTGCGGAATATGACCCCAGATCCACGGGAGCTGAAGCTTACAGGGAATTTGCGGAAGAATTCCTGGAGATGGAGGAAAGCCATGGCTAAACCAAAGAACAAAGGGTTGGGACGTGGTCTTGAGGCCCTGATGGGAGAGGCATCCATTGGCATCCGTGAAAAAGACGGAGAAGAAAGAGGAATAGAATATATAGACATAAATAACATAAAGCCCAACAGAAATCAGCCAAGAAAAGTTTTCAGCGAAGAAAAAATAAACGAACTGGCGGATTCCATAAAAGAGCACGGAGTCATACAGCCTCTTATAGTAAGAACCGCCGAGTCCGGGTATGAACTGGTGGCAGGGGAAAGAAGATGGCGGGCAGCAAGGACAGCGGGCCTTAAAGAAGTGCCGTGTATACTCAGAAAACTGACAGAAGAAGAAAACATGCTGCTGGCCGTTGTGGAAAACATGCAGCGGGAGGATCTGAATCCTATAGAAGAAGCCGAAGGACTGGGAAACATGATCGAAGCGTTCGGACTTACACAGGAGCAGATATCAAAAAGTGTGGGAAAAAGCAGACCCTATATAACAAATGCACTGCGTTTACTTAAATTGCCGGACGAAATAAAAGAAATGATAAGCAGCGGAAAGATCTCCCAGGGACATGGAAGGGTGCTGCTTTCGGTGTCAGACAGAAAAAAACAGTTTGATCTGGCTAAGAGGATAGTGAAAGAAGACCTTTCTGTGCGTGTCACCGAAGCTCTGGCGGAAGAAAAAAAAGAGAAGGGCAAAAAAACAAAAGCCAGAAAAATGACAAAAAACCCCGATGTTCTGCAAATAGAAAGGGAATTGAAGGATGCACTGGGAACAAAAGTCAGCATAAACATGAAGGGCAAAAAAGGCAGGATCGAAATTGAATACTACAGCAAAGAAGAACTGGAAAGATTAATAGATCTTCTCAAAGAAAAGAAATAAAAATGTTTCATGTGAAACATACACCGGAAAGAATGGCCGATCAGAGAAGATCGGCCATTTGCGTTAATAAATATACACAATATAACTGTATCACAACAAAGGGATAAAGCGTTGATAAATTTCAAAAAACTATGGAAAAAAAGTGAATGATTAAGTATAATCAAAAAAAGGCTATCACGAAGAAAATGTATATTTATACACAATAATAAATATTTATAGAACGGAGACAAAAAGATGGCAATACTTATCAATGGAAAAAAACTGACAGTTGAGGAAGTTATCAGGGTCGCCCGCGGGGGGGAGGAAGTTCGGATCTGCGAAGAAGCAAAAATAGCAGTAAAAAAAGCACGGGATTATGTTGACAAGAAACTTTCTGAAGGAGCAATAATTTATGGTCTTACCACCGGCTTTGGAAAATTTTCCGATACATTTATTTCATGTGAAGAAACAGCGGACCTTCAAAGAAATCTTATAATAAGTCACACATGTGCACTGGGACAGCCTCTGCCAAAAGAAACCGTACGGGCAG
>DAIMEC010000113.1:0-3549 GCA_036725465.1 Bacillota bacterium
GTGATGAAAATAATCTATTGTAAGTTCCTGATCTTCTTACGTAAAAAACACTCTTTTGGCAGTGCCTGTAGTCCCGCTGGTCTCCATTGTAATTATCCTGCTGATTTCCTTTTGCGGGACACATATCATCTCTTCTCCGTGAAAAGCAAGATCTTTTGGCATTGTGAAAGGAATATCTGCCATATCTTCAAGGCTTTCAGGGACAGGAAGATCCCCGTATATTCCTCTGTAAAAAGGACTGTTGGCAACAGCAAGTTCAAACGTGTCTCTTATCTTTTTTATTTGATACTCCTCGATGACTTCTCTGGTAAGTGTCTGTCTCTGTTCCAGTCCTATCTTTGTTTTTGACCATGAATCAAGAGGAAGACTCATCTGTCCCACTCCAGAATGTCCGAAAGCTCTGCAAAAGATGCTTCTATCATGCCCGGACATTTTTCGACTTTGTTCATAGGATCTCCTTCCAACAGCACTTCACAGTCTATTGCTCCAAATGTGTCTTCGAACCAGTCGAAAAAATCATCTCCGCAACGGGCTCTTGTTTCTTCTGTGCAGGCCAGAGATATAAGACACATGGCGGCTGTAAGTATACCACAGTTTTTTCCGTGATTCATACCGAAACAAAGTCCTCTCATGGCTTTGATCATTTCTTTATCTTCAAGGCCAAGTCTTTTAAGACCCATTTCCATTATTATCTGACTGCAGCAATAGCCCTTAAGTTTATAGTCCATGATCTCATTATTCATTTTAGTCCCCTTTCTCTGCAATAAGCATGAAGTAACTTACCCCTTCCGGTCTCATGAAATTTTCTTTTGTGTATTCTATAAGATCCGCCGTCCGGTCTTCCCAGAAAGTCACTTTAAATCCGATATCCTCCACCGCTCTTATAAGGGGTTCTTTTATAAAAAGTCCGTCAAACCGGAAATCGTAAAACCTTTTTCTGTGATCTTCGGCACATTCGTCACTGCAAGTTTCTTCGTCATGTACCTTGCTGGGATCATGGTGTTCTCCCGGTGCAGGATATGGTTCCATAATTTTTGACTGCCTTTCTGCTTCTATCTTTATCGCCTTCACTTTTTCAGGGTCCGGGTCTTTCATGTATATATCGCTTATGAAAAGCTTACCTGATTTTTTTAAAACACAGTAGGCTTCATGCAGCGCTTCATCCGCCAGTTTTATGCGAGAAAGGACGCATTCCATGATTACCGCATCCAGGGAAAGTGAAGGAATATCTTCAAGGAATTCTCCGTCACCGTATTTTATGTCCGCCTTAAGGCCTCTTTTTTTTGCCTTGCTTACCATTTCCAGGGATTTATCTATTGCAGTCAGTCTGTATCCGTATTTTTTTTCCAGGCGCTCAACGGTTTCTCCCTCTCCGCAGCCTATTTCCAGCACTTTTGCTTCCTTCGGCAGCGCCATTTTTTCGATTGCTTTGTCTGTAATATCAAAACTTCCGGGTCTGAACATCTTTTTTCTCCTTATCACGATAATAACTGTTATATGCACAAAATGGAATCAACCTGTCATCTTCTGTAAGCTGCTGGACTCTGCAGCGTTTCAGTCTCTCAGCATCCAGGTTGCTTCGATCCATAAATGCCATACCTGTAACTGTAAACACATTGTTCTTATAATAACTCAAAAACTCATCAAAATCCATGTTTTCGGGATCTTTGCAGCTACATTCCTCACCCAGTCCTGCCACGGACCATTTATTCAAAACATAGTCTCTGTTTTTCTTTATTATATCGATTTTCTCATATTCCGAAGGCTCCTTTGAACAGCAGGATATTTCTTTGTCTTCAGATTTACCGCAACATGTAACTCCCTTATCTTTTTCCTCCTTTGAGAGCATAAGTTTTACTTTCCCGTCAGGCATCTTCATATATGTGCTGTAAAAGCAGCATAACTGATGACCTGTGGCTATGGGAGCAAAATCTTTATAACAAAAACCTTCAGCCTGTTCTTCTATACCGTGCAGCACATCGAACATTGTGGCCCGGCGGGTTTTTTCGTCCTCTCCGGGATAACGCCCGAAAAAACTTGCGGGCTGAAAGTGTATTCCTTTTATCACATCCGTATTATCAAGAAGATATTTCATCATATCTCCTATATTATCCAGATTTATTCCCTTGACTATGGTGGGTACCAAAGTAACAGGCAAACCGGCTTTCCTGCAGTTTTCAACGGCTTTTTTCTTTTTTTCAAAAAGAGCCTCGTTACGAAGCTTTAGATATATATCTTCTCTTGTGCCGTCAAACTGCATAAATACAACAGAAGTACCGGCTTCCTTAAGGATCTTCGCATAATTTTCTTCTTCAGCAATGCGTTTTCCGTTGCTGTTTACCTGTATGTATTCGAATCCCTTTTCACGCCCCATCCTTATGATCTCCGGCAGATCGTCTCTTACCGTAGGTTCTCCTCCCGATATGTGTATATTGAAAGGTCTTTCTTCCCCCAGTTCCAGGAGCAGATCATATTTCCGTTCCATCTCTGCAAAATCCGGTTCCCCTTCCTTTGCCCTTCTTCCTTCAGACAAATAGGATACTGCAAAGCAGTAGGGGCAGTGCTGATTGCACCGGTTTGTTATATCAATAAGCACGCAACAGGCTGTCTGCATGTGATTTTCACATGTACCGCAATGCAGAGGGCACTCATTTTGATTTCCCTTTGTTATAGGTCTTTTGGGCGGTACATTTACCACCGGGGACCCCATCCATTCCGTGATATCCTTTTCATTCTCTGCGGCAAGGGTCTTTGTTATGCCGTGCTCGGGACATTCACTGATGAAATATACCCCGTCTTTTTCTTTTTTGTATTCCGCAGACAAAGGTCTTCCGCAAACCGGACATATGGTTTGTGTTTTTTGTATCGTCTCCATTTGTTACTGTCTTAACTCCTTGCAGTGTCATATAAGCATTTTATTTATATAAAGTTTTTCCCTATATGGTAAAGGGTCCTGATCAGCTGGCAGACATAACCCATCTCATTGTCATACCATGATACTACTCTCACCTCGTATATTTGCGTACCACACCTTTCTGCCAGGGTCTGGGTAGCATCAAAAAGTGAGCCGTAATGCATCCCAATAACATCACTGGAAACCAGTTCTTCTTCAGTATAACCGAATGACTCCGATGCCGCTGCTTTCATGGCTTCATTTATTCCTTCCACAGAAACAGTTTCAGTCTCGTCTTTCAGAGTAGCATCCAGTATAGTAAGAGAGCCTGTAGGCACCGGCACCCGCTGAGAGGAACCTATCAGTTTGCCTGCAAGTTCGGGTATGACAAGCCCGATGGCTTTTGCAGCCCCGGTGCTGTTTGGCACAATATTTATAGCTCCCGCCCTTGCTCTTCTGAAATCATTTTTTCTGTGGGGACCGTCAAGTATCATCTGATCTCCGGTATATGCATGTATAGTCGTCATAAAGCCCGTCCTCAGTTCTCTGTACCGGTTAAGTACTTTTGCCATGGGGGCAAGACAGTTTGTGGTGCAGGAAGCTCCTGAAATTATGTTGTCTTTCTCTGTCAAAATATCGTGGTTGACACCATAGAC
>DAIMEC010000114.1:0-1290 GCA_036725465.1 Bacillota bacterium
CATTGAAGAGAATTTTTCTTCGTATTCTGTCATTATCCCGTCTTTTATAATGTCCGAACCGTAAAGGTCTTCTGTAACATTTTCCACAAAAAATCCTGTTGCTTCAGCATCGGAAAGGGTGAAATCAAAAAGATCTTTATTGTCGGTCCTTATCTCGATGAAACCTCCCGGGGCAAGAACAGCTTTGTAACTTACAAGAAAATTCCTGTGGGTGAGCCTTCGGCAAGCGTGCCTTTTCTTTGGCCATGGATCGCTGAAGTTCAGATATATCCCTTCGACTTCTCCATCTGCAAATATTTCCCTCAGATCCCGGACATAACCAGATATAAACATTATATTTTTCAGGTCCGCTTTTTCAGCCTTTTCGATGGCACGAACTATTACACTCTGCTGCCCCTCTATACCGATATATTTTTTTTCGGCATCATTTATGGCTTTTTCAGTAAGAAAACGTCCCTTTCCGCATCCTATCTCCAGCCTTATGCTTACATTCTGTTTTCCCGCCGGAACACCTTCCCTTGCCGCTTCCTTCCATCGTCCCTTTTGTTTTTCCGGTTCACTGACTATCCAGTTTTTGAAATATCCCAGTCTTTCATCAAGGTTTTTTAGTTTTCTCTGTCTCATGATCTCTCTTTATTTATCATTCAAAAATATTTTTGTGTTTACGGAATACCAGAAGCAAAGGATATCCCAGTATATAACATGACATGAACTGACCCAGTGTCACCCAGCCTATACATGCTGCCAGACTGAAGGGTACACCGTAAACATAATAAAGCATTGAACCTATGACTATCCCGTTTATTATGACCGGTGGCAGTGGCACCAGCAGAGGTTTTTCCTTCAGTTTATAAGAGCAAAAAGCCGCCGCCAGTGTAGCAAGGCTTCCTGTGATCATATCAAGGGCTCCGTATGGCCCCAGCATATTGCTTATAAGGCAGCCGGCAAAAAGTCCGGGGACTGCAGCCGGCGTCAAAGCCGGCAAAACCGTCATTGCTTCAGCAATTCTCAGCTGGACCGGCCCGTAGCTTATGGCTCCCAGCAATACTGTAAGTGCCGCATATAAAGCTGCAATAAGGCCTGCTTGTATAAGATATTTGGTCTTCATAGAAACACTCTTCCCAATATGATCACTGCCAGGAAAAGCAACATCAGAAAAGCGGCAAAGGCATCTCTTTTGGCAAATTTCATACCGTTCATTTTTGTCCTGTTTTCCCCGCCATGATAGCATCTGGCCTCCATGGCCATGGCCATATCCTGAGCTATCCTGAAAGCGCTTATAAAAAGCGG
>DAIMEC010000114.1:1390-3480 GCA_036725465.1 Bacillota bacterium
CCTCCATGGCCATGGCCATATCCTGAGCTATCCTGAAAGCGCTTATAAAAAGCGGGACAAGTATGGGTATCAGGTGTTTTGCCCGGCGAAAAATATTGCCGGTCTCAAAATCGGCTCCTCTTGCCTGCTGAGCTTTCATTATCTTGTCAGTTTCTTCTATAAGTGTGGGAATGAACCGCAGGGCTATAGTCATCATCATTGCCAGTTCATGAGCCGGGACTCCAATCATTTTGAAGGGCTTCATGAGGCTTTCCAGTCCGTCTGTCAAACTCATGGGTTTTGTGCAAAGGGTAAGCAGAGAAGAACCTATTATCAAAAGTATAAGTCTTACTGCCATGAATACCGCCCTGTAAAGACCTTCCTTCGTTATTGTGAATATCCATAATTTTACCAGTATCTCACCTTCTACTATGAAAAGATTGACTATGAAAGTGAAAAGTATGATAAGAAATATGGGTTTAAGTCCCCTCATAATAAATTTCAGCGGGACCTTGGAGGCTGCAATAACTATGATCAGTGCAGCAAAGGCTGTTGCAAAGCCCTCAAAACTGTTTACTATAAAAATTTCAACTATAAATAAAAGAGTGGCTATGATCTTTACTCTTGGATCAAGTCTGTGGATCCATGACTCTCCCGAATAATACTGTCCCAATGTTATGTCTCTTAACATTTGCCCAGCACCTCCAGTAATATCCGTTCAGCCTGCTCCATCGTAAGAACTGTTTCGCCTTTTTCTATTCCTCTTTTCCTGAGCTCCAGAATGAGTTGTGCGGCTTCGGGAAGATCAAGTCCCATTCCCTGAAGTTCTTCTCCCTTTGAGAATATTTCCTCGGGGGTACCCGTCATGACAACGGTTCCCTTTTCCATCACCAGTATCTTGTCGCAAAGCCTGGCTATATCATCCATCTTGTGGGAAACGAGTATGGTAATGTTTTTTTCATTTTTGTGGATCTCCTCTATCATGTCCAGTATTTCTTTGTGGGCCTTGGGATCCAGTCCTGCAGTTGGCTCATCCAGAATGAGCACCTTGGGTTTCATGGCGATAACACCGGCAATGGCGACTCTTCTTTTTTCTCCTCCCGAAAGATCGAAGGGTAATTTTTCCGCCACTTCACATGGATCAAGTCCGACCATGGAAAGGGCCTCCCGAACACGGGCTTTTGTCTCTTCCTGAGAAATTCCCAGATTCAGGGGTCCGAAAGCGATATCCTTTTCTACCGTCTCCTCAAAAAGCTGATATTCCGGATACTGAAAAACCAGTCCTGTCCCCCGACGGATCTCCATCATATTCACACCTTCTGCCGTTATTTCTCTGTCGTTAATAAAAATCCTGCCGGAATCAGGTTTCAGGAGGCCGTTCAAATGCTGCAGCAATGTGGACTTTCCCGAACCCGTATGCCCGATTATTCCCACAAACTCACCATCATTTATGTCAAAGCTGACATCCTTAAGTGCCACAGTCTGATCCGCCAGTCCCTTGCTGTATATATGATTTATTTTTTGTGCACTGATCGACATACGTATTCCACCAAATCTTCTCTGCTTACTGTATTTTCAGGGATATCAACACCTTTTTGTCTCAAACGATGCGCCAGTTCAACTACAAAGGGAACATCCAGACTCATTGACTTCAATTCATCCCTTTTTGCAAACACGCTTGAAGGACTGCCGTCAAGTTTGATCCTGCCCTCATCCATTATTATGACCCGGTCCGCCATGGCCGCTTCTTCCATGAAATGGGTGATCAGGATCACCGTTATACCTTCCTGATTAAGTTCCCCTATTATATCCATTACTTCTCCGCGGCCTTTTGGATCCAGCATGGCTGTCGGTTCATCAAAAATTATGCATTCGGGCTTCATTGCCACGACTCCTGCTATGGCTATCCTCTGTTTCTGCCCGCCCGAAAGAAGATGGGGCGGTTTTTTTCTGTAATCCCCCATATTGACTGCACTAAGTGAGTCTTCAACCCTTTTTCGTATCTCCGAAGGGGATATCCCCAGATTCTCCGGACCAAAAGCCACATCCTCTTCAACTATGGATGAAACGATCTGGTTGTCGGGATTTTGAAACACCATGCCGGCGGTTTG
>DAIMEC010000115.1:0-3436 GCA_036725465.1 Bacillota bacterium
TACAAAGAAAAATACGATACAGCTTATCGCAAGTACAAGCATCTGGTTCTTACCAAGACCCATACCCACCATATTCCAGGGAAGATGAGGTATATCCCACCTGAACGGGTCAAAGGCGATCAGGGTCATCAAAATACCGTCTTTTACGGAAACCGCCCTTACAAGGGTCTTCCCCACCATCATTATAAGGAAAGTCCTTATTATCTGCCATATTTTGAATAAAGTGTTCCCCTCTTTGATACCGAGTTTTTTGTTTACTGCCTCAAAAAGCGGTTTCAACATCATTCCCAGAACTATCACCGTTCCGTTATAAAACCCAAAGGCTATATAACCCCAGCTGGCTCCATGCCATACACCTATAAGAAAAAATACGATGAATGTGGGAAGATATGACGGTATCTGCCTGCCTACAACTCCCTTGAATTTTTTTCTTGACCATCTGCCCAGTTTGTTTGACATTTTTGAAAGGGTCAAAGGGAAGAAAACATAGTCTCTCATCCAGTTTGTGAGGGACATATGCCATCTGCGCCAGTATTCGGGGACAGTTATGGCAAAATAAGGTCTTTGGAAGTTCTGCACCAGCTCTATACCCATGGCACCGGCCAGTCCCCTTGTTATATCTATTCCTCCGGAAAAGTCAGCATATATCTGTATTGCATAGCAAAACATTGCAACAAACACCTGATCCCCGTCATATCCGTAATAATATGGAAAAACCGTGTCCACCAGGATCGCCATACGGTCGGCTATGACCATCTTTTTGAAGAATCCCCAAAGCATTAGCTGAATACCGAATTTTACTTTTTTGTATTCAAACCTGTGCTCTGCAAAAAACTGGGGAGCAAGCTGATTGTATCTGCTTATAGGTCCCTGCATTATTTGAGGAAAGAAGGAAACAAAGAGTGCAAAATGAGCCAGATTTGTTTCGGGCTCATATTTGCCCCTGTAGATATCTATTGCATATCCCATTGCCTGAAATGTGTAAAATGATATCCCAAGGGGCAGCATTATATTAACAAGAGGCATGGAAATATCATATTCGAATGTCCTGAATAACGGATCAATATTCTCTGCAAAAAAATTGTAGTATTTAAGAAGCAGCAGTATACCGAAATTCAGAAGCAGAAGCAGTATGAGTATCCTTCTTTTCTCCTTTTTCTGCTTTTTTTCGTATCTGCCCATCATGAGCCCGGCACCAAAAGTAGAAAGGGTTGAAAGAAGAATAAAAATAACGGGTTTGATCCCTCCGAAAAGATAGAAGGAATAACTCGCTACAAGAAGAAGTACCCACTTGTATTTTTGGGGCACAACATAAAACAATACCACTACTACGGCAACGAACAGTAAAAACTGCCCTGATACAAAAGACATCTTCCCTCCCGTCAGTCTTTATTTCTGTTCTTCCAAAAGCCTTTTCACCAATTTCTCCATGGCTTCTGCGGAATTGAAATTCTCGGGAATCATTTCATCCACCGTTATCTCTATTCCGAAGGCTTCGGAAAGTTCTCCTATTATGGCAACAACTTCAAATGAGTCCAGTATCTCATCATCAACCAGTTTCTTTTCATTTGAATAATCCACATTGGGCTTGATATCGTTCAGTATCTCTATTATTTTCTCCAAGTTATGATCTCCTTTCTTTTTGTGTTTTAATCCGACTTTTATATTATACAGACAAGTTGCTCTGATTTCTATGGTTTTTTTATGATTTTTTTTAAATCTATCTCCATCAAAAGAAGACTGAATATCAGTAAGCCCGCCCCCGCATAAGCCCTTGGCAAAAGCACCTCTCCGGCCAGAAAATAAGCAACAAATCCGGCAAACACCGGCTCCAGTGTGAAAATCACACCCACACGGGTTGCACTGGTATACTGCTGAGCAATAGCCTGTATGATAAAAGCTGCCCCGGTGCAGAATATCATGAGAAACAAAACCGACATCCATACTGTAACGTTTGACGGCAGATGAGGTTCTTCTATCAGAAAGGCAAGTATTCCGCAGAATATTCCTGTGAAAAAAAGCTGAAAAACCCCGAGATGGAATGCATTGACATCTTCTTTTCTTACTGCAGTCTCCGTGATCAGCATCTGTACCGCATAGGCAAAGGCACAAATAAGGCAAAGAATATCTCCGGAAGCGAAACTGAGGTTTTCATCCAGGGTGAGAAGAGCTATACCTATGGTACACATAATTACTACAAAAGCCAGTTTTTTTTCAGGAACGACCCCTTTGAATATGAAAGCAAGTATGGGAGTGAATATAACTGCAAGGGCACAAAGGAAACCGGCATTCGAAAGGCTGGTGTACATTACCCCGTATGTGGCTCCTATGTAGGTCACACAAAGGGCTATACCCAGAAAAAAGCTGTATTTTATGGTGGTTTTGCTGACTTTTTTCAGTCTGGGGAATCCAAGTATAAATGCAACCGCAAAAGCGCCTATGAATCTGTACATGTTAAGTGTAAAAGCGCCCATATCACAAAGACAAATATCCATGAGAAAATATGAGATGCCCCAGCAGACAGTAACAAAAACCAGCATCATATCTGCCATTAACTGTTTGTTCATTCTTTCTCCTAAAGTTTCTATATCCCGGCTATCATCATCTCAAGAGCCATTTTGGGTTCCAGGAATCCGGTCTTGATCCTTCCGTCGGTTTCATAAACGCTGTGCAGTATCCTTCTTAATTCTCTTTCGGAATATTTTTCCGCAAATCCCATGGCTTTTTTCAGTCTGTACTCATGCACATTCATTTCCTTCTCCATTTGGATGCGTGTCTTTCCTTCCTGGCGCATCTCTTTTATGCAAAGCATCAGTTCCAGTTGGGATGCGGTTATGGCAATAAGCTTAGGCGGGGATTCTCCCGAACGGAGCAGATCATAAAGAAGTCTGAAGGCCTCGTCCTTTCTGTTGCCGCTTACAGCATCAAGCATGGCAAATATATTCCTTTCAAGATTTTCAGACAACCCTGCAAGAACATCTTCCCCGGTCAATTCGCTGCCCGAACAATGATCCGCCATTTTTTTGACATCATTTTCGGTATTATACAGAGAATAATCCCCATCCCGGTTATAGTATCCGCTTTCAGCTATTATCATCGATATCAAAGACGGGTCCGCCTCTTTTTTCAGTCCTCTTAATCTTTTGCTGATAAACTTGGACAACTGGATCCTGCCAAGGGGACCAAAATCATAGATCTTCCCCTTGCTTTTTACCATTTTGTAGATAATATCCCTGCCGGGTCTGCGGTTTGATGTTTCTTTTTCTCCATCATTTTTTTTGCCGGCGGCAGCTTTTGGTTTTCCTGCCCCCTCTTCATATGTGAGTACCAGTATCGTGCTTTCCGGCAGATCCTCAAAATATTCTATTACTCTTTCATTCTCCCCGGGCAGATAGTCTTTTAATACCACCAGCTTTTTGGGCGAAAGTATGGGCAG
>DAIMEC010000116.1:0-3403 GCA_036725465.1 Bacillota bacterium
CGCTTTCTGGATCTCTTCAAATGGATACATACCATCTCCTCCTAATGTTTCTTTTTAATGGTTATTTTATCAAACCCAGAGAAATTTTCCAATCAATAATTCTTTTGACGGAGCGGTTGATCTGTTTTTCACTTATTACACCTTTTTTGACCGCATCCGTGACAGCCGGTATCTGTTCTCTGAAATCTCTTGTGCATATAAGATCATTGCCCGCTTTAACGGCCATTACTGCCGCTTCATTTTTTTCGGCCGGATCCCCTTCTGCGGTCGTATCTTGTTTGCCGGCCAGATCCGTTATAGCTCCCATACTTATATCATCTGTGATTATGACTTTGTCAAAACCGAAATCTTTTCTGAGTATATCATGAACTTTTTTTGACAGTGATGCCGGAAGGGCAGGATCCATGGAATTGACAATGTTATGACTGACCATAACAGAATCTGCCCCTGCTTTGATGCCGAAGAAAAAAGGCATGAAATCGGATTTGGCAAATTCCTTGTAGGGCCTGTTGTCGGTGGCCATGCCAAGGTGAGTATCGCTGCTACCTCCGTAACCGGGAAAATGCTTGAGACATGTACCCAGGTTTTTTTCTTTGGACGCTAATACAACCGAAACTGCATAAGCAGTGGCCTTTGCCGGATCTTCGCCGATGGTCCTTTCATATATATAATCCTTATTGCTTTGAGCCACATCACAGACGGGGGCAAGATTAGTGTTTATTCCAAGATCAAGCAGCATATCGGCTTTTTTTGAGGCATCATCCTTTGCGGCGAAAAAGCCGCCCCGTTCCATCACCTGTGAGGGAGAAGAAAAAGGTTTTTCGTGTAAGGCCGGATTCCCGCTGATACGGATGACCGATCCTCCCTCTTCATCTACAGCAGTCAAAAGAGGAAGAGGTGCGGTTTTCTGGATTTGTTTGATCCCGGAAATAACATCTTTTCTGTTCATTCCTTTGAAATAGTCAGCAAAAAAAACATAACCTCCGAGATAGTAGTCGGCGGCTTCTTCTGCAGGATCGTAAGAGCCGTCATAACAGACAAGAAACATCTGTCCGATTTTTTCTTCAAGGGTCATTTGATCCATTATGTTTGCTGAAGAGGGAGCGGATGCGGCAAGACATTTTTGGGGCATAAAAAGTACAGCAAAAAATAATGCTGAAACCAAAAGAAACATCGTGAAGATTTTCAAATATTTGTATGATTTTGCTTTTTCCATGGATAAATATTAACACAATCAGATAAGAAAAGGGAGACCGGTTTATTTTTTGTTCTTTTTTACTCTTATAGAGATCTCGCCGCTGTTTAGAGTTTCGATATGACCTTTGAACGGATCTTCTTCATGTCTTATGATAAGACCGCCGTCACTGTCTATACCCAGGGCAAGAGCTTTTATGGGAACTGCCGTCCTGGAAGCACAGGCCGCCGGCTTGTAGACATCTATTTCTCTGTCAATGACCATGGAAAGATTTTTGTATTCCTCAAGGAACTTTCTGCTTTCGATATTATTAAAAATCTTCATGGTTTCGTTTATTATCTCTGCAGCCAGCATATTCCTTGAAAAAGTGCCGCCGATAAAGGAGACCTTTTCGGAAAGTTCTTCGGGATATTCGGCCTCAAAACAATTTATGCCGAAGCCCAGGACGATATGCTGTATCTGCCCGGTTTCAAAATCAGTCACAGCTTCAGTAAGGATGCCGCATATTTTTTTGTCATCCATGTATATGTCGTTCACCCATTTTATTTTAAGATCCGCATCCGAGATCTTTTTTATTGCACGAACAGCGGCAACGGCAGCTGCTGTTGTGATTAGCACGGATTTGCTCATGTCAAAAGAAGGTTTCAAAAGAAGACTTATATAAAGCCCCGAACCTTTTGGAGAAAAGAATTCTCTTCCCAGCCTTCCCCGTCCGCTTGTCTGGTGGTCGGCTATTACAGCTATATTGTAATCAACATCCTTAACAGCCAATTCTTTTGCTGTTTTATTAGTTGATTCCAGAGTGTCATAGAGATGTATGGAAAAGTCAGACAGATCCCCATCAAGGCCTGCAATTATGGAATCCTCTGAAAGGTAGTCAAGATGTGCCGCCAGCATATATCCTTTATTTGTTCCGGCTTCTATGGGATATCCCTCATTACGCAAAGTTTTTATGGCTTTCCATACGGCAGTACGGGAGATATTCAAAGATCTTGCCAGGCTTTCACCTGATACGGCTTTCCCCTTATTTTCTTTGAGTGCTTTGAAAACACGTTCTTTGGTGGCCATTCAAGCCCTCCTTTTTCATCATATTTTGTATTGTAACATAGCATAAAAAAATTGTAAACTTGTATACATTAAAACAGTTGACAATAAGCAAAGATTTATGTGGGTATTGTGAAAATGACAAATATGTCATTGACCTGTCACTTTATGTCATTTAAGCTAAACCCATGATGTGAAAAGGAAGGCAACTTTACTTTATGATGAAAAATATGAGCATGAAGAAAATCAGCAGGATAATAATAGCATTTACTCTTACCGCAGGACTTATTTTTACAATGGCTCCTGAGGCCACCTATGCGGCAAGCATTTCAAAGAAGTCAGTTTCCCACGTGGGAAAACTCATAAAAGTAGCAAAAAGCAAAAGAGGGTGTCGCTACAGCGCCGGAGCCAGAGGACCAAACAGATTTGACTGTACAGGTTTCGTTTATTATTGCATGAAGAAATCAGGGATCAAAATCAGAAAAGGCCGTCTGGCACCTTACAAAAGCAGTAAGTATAATGTAGGCAGAAGCATAAAAAAAGCAAAAAAAGGCGATATTCTCCTTTATTACAGAGGCGGAAGGATCGGTCATGCAGCCATATACATAGGCGGAGGCAAAGTGATACATGCTACATCAAGAGGTGTGAGGATCACCAGATGGAACGGATTCGGCCAAAGACTGGCAGCGGTAATAAGGGTATACAGCCCGGCGAAGAAGAAGAAAGTCACAGCCAGCAAACCCAAGGTAACAGCTGTTAAGACAACACCGGCTCCCGTAACAGAACCGCCGCCAAGCACAACTGAACAGACACCGCCGGTTACAGAAACACCGGATGCCGGTACATCAGTTTCACCGTCAACAGTTCCGACAGAATAACAACAATAAAAACATCTGAATGTGAATCAGAGAGAAAGCGGGGACCCTTTATGGGTCCTCTTTGTTTTTTGTTTAAAGTTTTTTGAAAACCAGAGGCCGCAGTTTTTTTATAAGCAAAGAAGAAGCGATGATTTTTAGTGCGTCTCCCGGAAGAAAAGGCACTACACACATAAGAAGTGAAGGGATGAGGCCTGTTGCCGTGGAAATCATGAACCACAAAGTTCCCAAAAGATAACAGACAAAAAGCCCGGTTGTTACCGATAAAACGATCCAAATAAAAGAGTGT
>DAIMEC010000117.1:0-3380 GCA_036725465.1 Bacillota bacterium
AGGCAATGTATCACGTAAAGAGACATGGCAAAAAAGGATATTCCTTCACAAAAGGAAAGGAGTGATCGGAATGAAAGAACCGGTTTTGATAATAATGGCCGCAGGGATGGGATCCCGGTACGGCGGGCTCAAACAGATAGACCCGGTAACAGACCGGGGAGAGATAATAATGGATTTTTCTCTTTATGATGCAATGATGGCAGGATTCAAAAAAGCCATTTTTGTCATAAAAGAAGAAATGAAAGATGATTTTTATAAACTCATGGAAAACAGATCGGGAAAATATCTTGAAACGGAATATGCTTTTCAAAAACTTTCGGATATACCCGAAGGATATAAAATACCCGCCGGAAGAGAAAAACCCTGGGGTACGGCACACGCAGTGCTGAGCTGCAGAGATAAAATCGAAGGATCCTTCGCTGTCATAAATGCCGATGACTATTACGGTCCCGGGGCATTTCACAAGGTATATGATTTTCTTTCTTCAGAAAAAGAGGAGACTGACGGGGACTTTTGTATGGTCGGATACGAACTAAGCAAAACTCTTACTGAAAACGGTCATGTGGCCAGGGGTGTATGCGATATATCAAAAAACGATTATCTCAGACACATAGTTGAGAGAAAAAAAATAATGAGAGTGGAAGACGATATATGTTATTCCGAAGACGACGGAAAGACATGGATGGCACTTCCCCAGGATGCAACTGTATCAATGAACTTCTGGGGGTACACCTTAAGAATGATGGAAGAACTTGAAAAGGGTTTTCCTGAATTTCTCAAAGAGAGCATCAATGAAGACCCCTTAAAAGGCGAGTACCTTCTCCCATCTGTTACCGGAAAGCTGATCCATGAAGGAAAAGCGGCGGTGAAGGTGCTTAATTCCTCTGACAAATGGTATGGAGTCACATATAAGGAGGATAAGCCCGGGGTTATGGCGGCATTGCAGTCATTAAAAGATAAGGGGGTTTATCCGGAGATACTGTTTTCTTGTTAAAAAGCAAAAAAGGCGGTATAATATATAAGAGTTTGTTTTGTCCGTTATTTTGCGGAGGTATGGGACTTTGAGAAAAAGAAGAATATTTATCATATTTCTGTCGGTGATGGTTTTGGTTGCCGGAGCGTTTGTTTTGATAAAAACAGCAGCACCGGAAAAACAGAAAACAGTTTTAGCGTCCGCTCAAAAAAAGCAGGAACAAAATCCCCAAAAAGAAAACAAAACAAAAAAAGATAAAGAAACAAAGATAGAACTTACATACGGTGAAAAAAATAAATACACAGCGGAAGATGAAGAGCTTTATGCCATTCCCGAAGGGGAATATGAAGTGACCCTATCAGAAGCATCCCAAGAGGAAACGGGAACGGTGCTTGTTGAAAAAGACGAAAACACTTATCAGAAAGTGACTCAGTATGTTTTTTCGGAGGGAGAAAGCCAGAAGGTGGTAGTAAATGAAGGAGAGCAGGTTTCCGTAAGTCAGGGAACCAGCTGGGAATTTGATAAATAATGAAACCGGAAAAGATCCGCCTGAAGTATTGCATTATACCTTTGGCTTTTGCAGAGCTTCAAAATGCATTGACATTCATGGGCACCATGTGGCTGAGGAGCGATACGGCCGGGATAACAAATATAACGACTGACTTTGACAGGATGATTCCTGTCATACCTCAGTTTGTTTATGTATATCTTGGTTTTTTTGCTTTTTGGATAATCAGTTTTGTGCTGGCGGCAAGGACCGGGCCGAAATTTTTTTACAGGATGATCGCCGCATATATTCTTGCCGATGCCGTGTGCCTTTTGTTTTATATTTTCTTTCCTACCACAAATATCGGAGACAGGGCAGAAATAGAGGGAGATTCCCTTTCATGGCTTTTGCTTTCTTTTGTTTATTTTGCATCAAAACCCACAAATCTTTTTCCATCGACCCACTGTTTTGTAACATGGCTTTCATACATTTGCGTCAGAGGGCAAAAACACATAAACAAAGTCCTGAGGATTTCTTTTCTTGTCATTGCCGTCCTTATATTACTTTCAACACAGTTTACGAAGCAACATGTTTTTATTGACATACCTGCAGGCATGCTGCTGGCGGAGGGAATGTATATCCTGTGCGGCAGATGGCAAAAATTCACGGGTCTTATTGAAAAAGTATTTACATGTATAAACAAAAAGGTTTTTAAGGATCTGCGATAAAAGCCTTGCAATTTGCCGCATTTAAGGTATAATACATAAGCATGTAAATTTATAGGTGCATACCCTGCGTCAGCATGATGCTGACGCCATTAAGTCCACAGGGAGGTGAAAAAATGACAAATTATGAAGTTCTGTTCATCCTGGATCCAATTTTGGAAGATGAGAAAAAGGAAGCGACGGTAGAAACCGTAAAAGGCATCATTGAGACAGAAGGTACCGTTGGCAAGGTCGATGTCTGGGGAATGAGAAAACTGGCCTATCCCATACGTAAAAAGGAAGACGGCTATTATGTGCTCATTGAGTTCAGTGCAAATGAAACTCTGCCAAAAGAACTTGACCGCAGAATGAAGATATCTGATGATATCATGAGACATTTGATAGTCAATAAAGATGAAAAGTAAGGAGACCGGTTATGAATAATGTAACATTGATCGGAAGACTGACAAAGGATCCGGAAGTAAGATATACGACAGACCAGATGGCCATAGCAAAGTTTACTGTTGCAGTGGATAGATTCGGAAAAGAAAAACAGGCGGATTTCATTCCCGTGACCGTATTTGGCAAACAGGCGGAGAACTGTGAAAAATATTTAGTGAAGGGTCGTAAGGTGGCCATACAGGGACGGATACAGACAGGAAGCTACGAAAACAAAGAAGGAAAAAGAGTTTACACAACGGATGTGGTGGCAAACACAGTTGAGTTCGTAGAATGGGGAGACAGAGACGGATCTCCGTCAAGGACCGGAGAAAACAGCGTGGCCAAGGCAAAAGACGGTGTTCCCGAAGGTTTCCAATCTATAGACGATGATGACATACCCTTCTAAAAAGGTGAAAGGAGCAAAGAACCATGGAAAAGAAAAGACGCAGCGGCGGCTTCAGAAAAAAGAAGGTTTGTCAGTTTTGCGCTGACAAATCACAGACCATAGATTATAAAGATGTTGACACACTTAGAAGATATGTGACCGAAAGAGGCAAAATACTGCCAAAGAGAATAACAGGAACTTGTGCAATACATCAAAGAGAGGTCACGAAAGCCATAAAAAGAGCAAGAGCTGTAGCACTTTTGCCCTATACTGCAGATTAAGAAAAAGACTTGACAAGAGCGGGTATCCGCTCTTGTTTTTTTGAAGGACCACTGACACAACATGTAGTAGAGGACAAAAGAAGCACTTTATGTTATAATATTTTGGCAT
>DAIMEC010000118.1:0-3363 GCA_036725465.1 Bacillota bacterium
GAACTACTGTGGGCTGACTTATTCCAAGGGCTTTGGCAATGGCTCTCGTTGATTTGTATTTATTTAATGAAGCGGAAAGGATCTTTTTTTCGGCATTTGCCATTGAACCGGCCAGGGACATTGGACCGGAAGGGAATTCTTCACCGGGCTCATTTATTGTTTCTGTTATAAAACCCGGAAGCTCATCTGCTGTGATTATATCTTCTCTGCAGGTGAGGATGAGTCTTTCTGTTATATTCTGCAGTTCTCTGATATTTCCCGGCCAGTCATATTTCAATAGAACGGCTAAGGCATTCTGATCTATCTGTTTATGCTCATTGAGCTTTTCGTTGTATTTCTCCAGGTATTTGTTTATAAGAGGTAGTATATCCTCAGGCCGCTCTCTTAAAGGAGGCACATTTATGGGGACCACGTTCAAGCGGTAATAAAGGTCTTCACGGAATCTGTTTTCACTGACCAGCTCATGGAGATCCTTGTTGGTGGCGGATATTATCCGCACATCCACCGGTATTTTTTTGACTCCGCCCACTTTTGTGATCTCTCTTTCCTGTATGACCTGGAGCAGTTTGACCTGAAGGTTCAGAGGCAGTTCCGATATTTCATCCAAAAAGATGGTTCCGCTCTGGGCAGCTTCAAAAAGTCCCTTTTTCCCTTCGGATCTTGAACCTGTGAAAGCGCCGCTTTCATAGCCGAAAAGTTCTGATTCGATGAGGTTTTCAGGTATAGCTCCGCAGTTCACTGTAACGAAGGGAGCATCTTTCCTGTTTCCGTTTTTGTGAAGTATCTCGGCTATCAGGCCCTTGCCGACTCCCGATTCTCCCGTTATAAGAACGGTAGAATCTACTGCTGAAAGTCGTTTCGCCAGCTGGACCACATTGAACATTGAGTGGCTGCTGGCTATGATGCCCTGGCCGGAAAGTTTTTCAAAGGACTTCATTTCTTCCAGAGTGCCCTGAACGGTCTGCAGTTTGTTCTGAAGAGTGGAAAGTTCTGTTATGTCCCTGGAAGTCGTTATTACTTTTGTGATATTTCCGTTCTCATCTTTTATGGGAGTTCCGGTGGACAGCAGTTTTTTGCCCTCTTTATTTTCATGTATTATAGTGACTTCTTTTTTTTGTTCAAGAACAAGATTGGCAACAGAAGGCGAAAAAACCCCGTTCTTTTCCAGATCAAGAACATGGACTCCCACAACATCCTTGGGAGCAACCTTGTAAAGATCCATGCAGGCCTTGTTGCACCAAAGAGCATATCCATTGCTGTCATCAATAAAAACCGCATCGCTGATGCTGTCCAGTATGGGGAAGAGTTCCCATTGTGAAAATTTATTTGAAGAAGAGTTTTTCATTTTTCCCTCACTAGTTTGATGTTTTAATTTTGGTGTATATATTATATAATAACAAAAAACATAATACAAGGTATCCGATACAAAATCGTATCGGATCACGGAGAATTGCGGAGGTAATAATAATGAAGAAATTTTATGTTTGCAGACATTGCGGAAATATCGTATTAAAAGTAAAGGATGCCGGCGTTCCTCTGGTTTGTTGCGGTGAGAACATGACCGAACTGATTCCCGGAACTGTAGATGCAGCTTTGGAAAAACACGTTCCAAAAGTAACTGTTTCGGGAAGCACGATCACTGCTTTGATAGGCGAGGTAACACACCCGATGCAGGAAGAGCATTTTATAGAATGGATCTATCTGGAGACAGAAAAAGGCGCACAGATAAAATATCTGAAGCCCGGGGAAGAACCGAAAGCTGTTTTTGAAGTTGCTGACGGAGATAAGGCTTTGGCTGTATATGAGCACTGCAATCTTCACGGCCTTTGGAAATCTGAAGTATAAAGGACATTCTGCGATCGGAGAAAAATATAAATACTATACAATGCTCAAGTCAGAATAAGTACTTGACAAGTTCTTTGAGCAAGTGGTATATTAAGCGGGTAACTAAGAAGAAGTTATCCGCTTCTCACCTTTTTGGCCAGTGTGCTGGATCGGTTGATAAAAAAGAATTGCATTTTGCATTTAAGCGGATATTTCTGTCCGCTTTTTTTATGCCGTTATCCTGCCGTTTTGGGCAGGGCGAAATTGGAGGTAAAGAACGATTAGCAGGGAAAATCTTATAAACGAGGAAATCCGCGACGGAGAGCTTAGAATAATAAGCCAGGACGGAGAACAGCTTGGGATAATGAGCCGTGACGAAGCATTAAGGCTGGCAGAGGAAAAAGGACTTGATCTGGTAAATATATCTCCCTCTGCAAAACCACCTGTATGCAAGCTTCTGGATTATGGAAAGTACCGTTATGAACTGAAGAAAAAAGAAAAAGAAGCCAGAAAAAAGCAAACCATTGTGCAGATAAAAGAAATACGTCTCAGTACTTTTATCGAAGACCATGACATAATGGTAAAAGCTAAAACCGCATATAAATTCCTTGAAAACGGAGATAAAGTAAAGGTTACATTGAGATTCCGGGGAAGGGAAAGAGATTACACTGACAAAGGGCGCGAAGTCATGGAGAAATTTGCAGAGGCCGTTTCGGAAGTCAGTGACATCGAAAAGAAGCCCAAATTCGAAGGCAGGAGTCTTACTATGTTTCTGACACCAAAAGCGGAAAAGTGAAAATAACAGTAAAAAAATAAAGATACAGGAGGAATTATCACCATGGCGAAAAACAAAATGAAATCACACAGAGGGGCATGCAAAAGATTCAAACTGACAGGTTCCGGAAAAGTCAAGAGAAACAAGGCATATAAACGCCATATTCTTACCAAAAAAAGCCCAAAAAGAAAAAGAGGGCTGAGAAAAGCAACTATAATGACCGGTGCCGATATGAAACGTATAAAGAATGCGATGGGCAAATAGAAAGAGAGGTAAGGAAAAATGGCAAGAGTAAAAAAAGGCGTGAATGCGCATAAAAGACATAAAAAAATACTGAAGCAGGCAAAGGGTTTTTACGGACAGAAAAGCAAGGTTTTCAAAGCTGCAAATCCGGCAGTGATGAGAGCACTGCGGTCTGCTTATGTGGGAAGGAAAAACAAAAAAAGAGAGTACAGAAAACTCTGGATAACAAGAATAAATGCCGGTGCCAGGATGAACGGTTTATCATACAGCAGATTAATGAATGGCCTGAGAACATCCGGTATAGAAATAAACAGAAAAATGCTGGCGGAAATGGCAGTGCATGATGAAGCTGCTTTTGCAGAACTTTGCGATACCGCAAAGAAAGCGGTAAAATAAAAAGTCAAAAAGCAGGACAATGTCCTGCTTTTTATGAAGAACAGATGAATAAATACTTGCATTATGTTGAGAAAATGAAAAACCCGTGTTGTTTTTCAACGCAGCTTTAATTTTCAAGTGATGCA
>DAIMEC010000119.1:0-3338 GCA_036725465.1 Bacillota bacterium
GATATCCGCCCTGTTCGCCGATATAGGGGACGAGCAGAGCATAGAACAGAGCCTTTCAACATTTTCATCCCATATGAAAAATATAGTAGAAATAACAAAAAAGGCAGGAGCAGGATCTCTGGTCCTGCTTGATGAACTGGGTGCAGGGACGGACCCCACTGAAGGAGCGGCCCTAGCCATAGCACTGCTGGAATACCTGAGGGCAAAAAATGCCAATATACTGGCAACGACACATTATACTGAACTGAAAAAATATGCGCTTTCCGCGGAGGGCGTGGAAAATGCCTCAATGGAATTCGATGTGAAGACTTTGAGCCCGACTTTCAAACTTACCATGGGTATACCGGGTAAGTCGAATGCATTTGAAATATCAAAAAAACTCGGTCTGAAAGACAGCATAACCGAAAAGGCCAGGGAACTTCTTTCCAGAGGTGATATAGAATTCGAAGAAGTGATTTCCGCCATAGAAGAAGACAAAAAAGCGGCAGAAAAGGAGAGGGATCAGGCCATTGCTCTGAATATCCAAATGAAAAAGCAGAAGGAAGAAATGGATGAGGAACAGAGAAGACTTGAAGAAAGAAAAGAAAAAATCATAAACAAAGCCAAGGAAGAAGCTCGCGATATGATCGCAGAAGCAAAGCAGATATGCGATGAGGTCAGAGAAGAACTCAGGAACATATCAAAAAAAGAAAGCCTTTCCGAAAAAGAGCAAAGAAATGAAAATTCCAGAAGAAAGATCAAAGATGCGGCCGGCAGATACAGACAGCAGATAATAAAAGAAATAAACGATGATCCTGTGAGAATAGAAGATGTAAGGACGGGAGACAGGGTAAAGGTGCTCAGCCTGGGTCAAAACGGCGAAATAATATCTCTTCCCGATGAAAAAGGGGAAATGACTGTTCAGGTGGGCAGGCTCAAAGTGAAAGCAAAGACGGAAGACCTGAAAATAATAAACGAAGGGAAAAAGAAAAAAAGCAGCGGGGCAGAGAGACACTACAGGCAGCTTTACAGTATAAAGGCAAAAAGTGTTTCAGTGAGCATTAACGTTCAGGGCCAGAATCTGGATGAAGCAAAGGAAAATGTTGACAAATATCTGGATGACGCATTCATGGCGCATCTTAACGAGGTTACGATAATACACGGCAAAGGAGAGGGTATCCTGAAAAAAGGAATACAGGAAATGCTCAAAAACCACAGACATGTTTCGGAATACCGGAAAGGTGGCTACAACGAGGGTGGAGACGGAGTCACTGTTATAAAGCTGAAATAGATCGACAGGGAGACCGGTTCATCAACTATCCTATCCACCGATTGGCGGATTGCCTGTAATTATTCTGACATATGAGGAATTATTATGAGAACTTTTATAGCAGTGACCTTTGATGAAGGAATAAAAAAAGATATTGAGGAAATAATAATAAGGATAAAGAGGGTCTCTGAAAGAGGAAGGTTTTCACCCGGAAGAAATCTTCACCTGACACTGTTTTTTTTGGGAGATACAGACATAAAAAAAATAGATGACATAAAAAACGCCATGGATATGGTGAAATGCGAAAAATTCGATCTGAAACTGTTATCACCCGGAAGATTCAGCAAGGGCAGCAGTGATATATACTGGTTGGGAACAGAAGAATCGATACCGCTTCTGAGACTTCAAAATGACCTTAGCCGGGAACTTATGAAAATAGGATTTTCTGCAGAATCAAAGAGATTCACACCTCATCTGACAATTGCAAGACAGGTCAAAGGTGATTTCAAAAAAGCATGTGAAGCAGCGGGAGTAAAAAAGACCATGATACAGAAAGTGGACGGGATAAGCCTTATGGAAAGCAGAAGGATAAACGGAAAGCAGGAGTATACGGAGATGTACAGGAAAAACTTCTGAAAAATAAAGGAGGATGTGCTATAATTATGGGCATGGAAAATACAAAAAGTTGTGTAGACTGCGGTACCATGAAATGCAGTACAAAAGAAGGCGAATACCCGGATTTTTGCCCCGCAAGGAACTTTACCGAAAAGGAAAAAAGAGAGTTGATAAGCCTTTACGGGGACGATAAAGAAAACAGGATGCTGTCCCTGGCGGCGGCGGAAGTTGAATTTGAAAACTACTGCAGGCTCACACGAGTGGAAGAAACCATGGAGTTTGCAAAGAAAATAAATGCTAAAAAGCTTGGTGTGGCCACTTGTGTGGGGCTTATAAATGAGAGCAGGATACTGGCAAAGATATTAAGGGCAAACGGATTTGAAGTCATGGTTGTGGTCTGCAAAACAGGAAGCATACAAAAAAAAGAAACGGGATTCATGAAGACTTCCAAAGAAATAGGCGATACTATGTGCAATCCTTTGCTTCAGGCAAAACTGCTTAATGAAGCAAAAACAGACTTCAATATAGTCATGGGCCTTTGCGTAGGGCATGACAGCCTTTTTTACAAATATTCAGAAGCACCGGTTACCACCCTTGTGGCAAAAGACAGGGTCACCGGGCATAATCCGGCTGCTCCCCTTTACAATGCCGGCTCATATTACAAAAAACTGCTGAAAAAAGGAGAACATAAATGATCGACTACAAAGATATTATTGCAGAACTTATTACCGAAAATACCCAGGGGCTTTCAAAAGATCAGGTAAAAGTCATGATCGAGGTTCCCGCCGATGAAAAAATGGGAGACTATGCTTTCCCGTGCTTTAAGCTGGCAAAGACCTTGAAAAAGGCACCTCCTTTGATAGCAAAGGATATCGCCGCGAAAATAGAGAAACATTTATTATTTGATAAAGTGGAACAGGTGAACGCATATGTCAATATGTTCATTTCACGCGAGGACTTTGTTTCATCTATAATAAAGGATGCAGTCTCGAAAGAAGAAAACTACGGCAGGAGTACGATAGGGGAAGGCAAAAAAGTCATAGTGGAATATTCTTCGCCCAATATCGCGAAACCTTTCCATATAGGTCATATCAGGAGTACCGTGATAGGTAACTCCATTTATAAGATATATGATTTTCTCGGATATGATACGGTGAGGATCAATCATCTGGGAGACTACGGCACTCAGTTCGGAAAGATGATCTGTGCATACAGGCACTGGGGAAACAAAGATGATGTGGTAAAAGAGCCGATAAAGACCCTGCTCGGATATTACACCAGGTTTTATAAAGAAGCAGAAAATGATCCGGGCCTTGATCAGGAAGCAAGGGAGATATTCACAAAACTCGAGCATGGTGAAAAAGAAGAAGTTGAGCTCTGGCAGTGGTTCAGAGACGAATCTCTCAAGGAATTCAAACGTGTATATGAAATGCTGGGCATAGAATTCGATTCCTATGCGGGAGAAAGTTTCTAT
>DAIMEC010000120.1:0-3258 GCA_036725465.1 Bacillota bacterium
GAAGCAGACAAGGATCCGAGCCTTGATCAGGAAGCAAGGGAGATATTCACAAAACTCGAGCATGGGCAAAAGGAAGAAGTTGAGCTTTGGCAGTGGTTCAGAGACGAATCCCTCAAAGAGTTCAAACGGGTATATGAAATGCTGGGCATAGAATTCGATTCCTATGCGGGAGAAAGTTTCTATTCGGACAAAATGCCCAGGTTCGTCAGGGAACTTACGGAGAAGGGACTGCTGAAAAAATCAGAAGGAGCACAGATAGTGGACCTTGAAGAATACGGCATGTCACCGGCACTGATAACCAAGTCCGACGGCTCTACCCTTTATATCACCAGGGACATTGCAGCGGCAGTATACAGAAAAGAGCATTATGATTTTTACAGGAATATATATGTAGTCTCATCAGGACAGAACCTTCATTTCCAGCAGTGGATAAAAATAGTGGAACTGCTGGGATACGAGTGGGCCAGGGACTGCGTCCACATACCATTTGGTCTTGTAAGTCTCGAAGACGGCACCATGTCCACAAGAGAAGGCCGGGTGGTATTCCTGGAGGATGTGCTTTCAAGAGCAGTGGAAAAAACAAGGGAAATAATAAAAGAAAAGAATGTTAATACGGACGATATAGAAAAAACCGCAAAACAGGTGGGAATAGGAGCAGTAGTGTTTCAGGAACTTTCCAATAACAGGATAAAGGACTATGTTTTTTCCTGGGACAGAGTCCTTAATTTTGACGGCGAAACAGGACCTTATGTGCAGTACACCCATGCCAGAGCTGCCAGTGTCTTGAGAAAAGCAGGAGCAGCAGCTTCAGTAGATGCCGGGAAAAAAGAAATAAAAGCCGAATACATAAAAAGCGACAGCGCCTATGAGCTGGCAAAGCTGATATATACATTACCCGAAACAGTAGCCGAAGCAGGAGAGAAGTATGAGCCTTCGATAATAACAAGACACATAATAAACGTGGCTCAGGCTTTCAACAGGTTTTATCATGATGAGCATATACTGACAGAAGACGGGAATGAAAGGACAGCCAAGCTTGCCCTGGTAAAAGCAGCCAAAACAACCATCAAAAATGGTCTTGGACTTTTGGGCATAGAAGCACCGGAGAAGATGTAAATGAGATACGAAGGGAATATATACAGACCTCCCAGCGAGGCAAGGAGTCTTCTGATACAGGTAACGATAGGTTGTGCCCATAATGAGTGTACCTTCTGCAGCATGTTCAAGGACAAGAAATTCAGAGTCAGACCCATGGAAGAAATCATGGAAGATCTGGAAGATGCCAGAAGGACGTATAATTTTGTCGAGAAGATATTTCTTTGTGACGGTGATGCTCTATGTCTTTCTTTTGATAAACTGATGACCATTTTGAGGAAAATAAAAGACATTTTCCCCGAATGCAAAAGAGTCACTGTTTACGGTTCGCCTCAGGATGTATTAAGAAAGACAGAAGAAGAACTGAAGGGGCTTTATGAGGCGGGAGTAGAAATAATTTATATAGGAGCCGAATCCGGCAGCGACAAAGTCTTGAAAAATGTCAAAAAAGGTGCTGACAGAAAAGAGATAATAGAATCGGTAAAAAAGATAGAAGAAGCGAAAATAAAAGCATCAGTCACTTTCATATCGGGACTTGGGGGAAGAGAACTCTGGCGGGAGCATGCAAAAGAAAGCGGCGCCATGATAAGTGAAATGCAGCCTTCATATGTGGGACTTCTGACCCTTATGACGGAACCGGAAGCTCCCCTGACAGACGATATCGCCAAAGGCGGATTTCTGCTTCTTACTGCAGAGGAAGTGGTTGCCGAAACTCTGCTGATGCTGAAGAATATCAATGTGAAGAAAGAATGCATATTCAGAAGCAATCACGCATCAAACTATGTTTCTCTGAGAGGGACCCTGCCCCGGGACAAGGATATGATGATAAAGCAGCTGGAAAATGCCGTAAAAAATAAAGGCATGCTGAAGGATGAAAGATTCAGGATGCTCTAAAATAAGGAAGGTATAAATGAGTAACAAAGCAAAAGAAAAACAGAACGGTGGAATAAAAGCACCCGGTGAACAGAAACTGACCATGGCCCAGTCTCTTGGTATAACAAAAACAGTCAAAAGAACAGAGGAAGAAACAGACATAAGAAAAAGGCCGGACAGGATCAGCAAGTATTTCAGGAAATATTTGAACAAATTTGTTTTTGTTGAATTTTCAGATGAATATCTTAACGGTTCCAAAATAAAGGATATAATGAAAGGTGTGCCGGTACCCTTAAGACGCAGGGATGTAAAGGAATTCGCCGGTGGAAAAGGATTGAAAGCCACCCATATAGCCGAAAATATGGCATGGATCATGGGGTGCGATCCAAAATTCAAATATAATCAGGCATATATCGACTACATGTTCAAGCTCTTTAACTACAAGATATATGAAGGGATGATGAAAGAGGGCAGAGATGCGGCGGAAATCGAAGATTATGATAATGCATGCATCCACTTCAGGGCATCTCTTTGCATGAAACCGGATTATCTCCACGGCATGTACAGTTATGCCAGAGTATGCAGGGCAATGTATATGAACAGCGGGAACACAGAATATGTTGGAAGGTTCAAGGCGGAAGCGCTGGACTACTTTGAGCTTGTCACAGAGACCCATCCCAGATTTGCTCAGGGATACTATTATCTGGGATATGCGTATCTTAATATAGGTCTTTACAGCAAAGCCTACGCCGCATGGAAATGGTTCCTTAAATTCACCAGGAGCGGCAAAGACAGAAAAGAAATAAACAAGAGAATAGCCCAAATAGAGAACCCTATGAGGATAGAAGAAGGATATAATGAGATCCTCGCCGGCCGTTACGATCAGGGCGTCGATATACTGGAGAATTATCTGGACAGCCAGTATAAGGACTGGTGGCCCCTTCACTATTATCTTGGGATAGGATATGCAAGGCTGGGCAAAAAAGGTGATGCTTTTGCCAGGTTCAAGCACACCCTTTCTCTGAACGGATCACATCTTGAAACCATGGAAGAACTGGTGGCAATATATGAGGCCGAAGGAGATAAAGAAAACACGAACAAATACAGAAAAAAAATCGAACTGATAAAAGCCGATATAGCAAAGGAACAGGAAGCCATAAAGAAGGCAGCGGAAAAGGAAAGCGGAACCGAAATAGTATATTTGGAACAGAAAACAAAAAACAAAAAAGAAAAATCTAAGACAAGCTCCAAAGAAACAAAAAAAGAAGAACCGGAAAAAGCCAAAGAGAA
>DAIMEC010000121.1:0-3224 GCA_036725465.1 Bacillota bacterium
CTCTTCTGGCTTTTTTGTCCTTTTTTATTAGGTTGAATGTTACTGCGTCTTTCATTTTCTTCCTTATCTGATAAATATCATTTTATGAACATGGCATCTCCATAGCTGAAAAATCTGTATTCTTTTTCGACTGCTTCTCTGTATATTCTAAGCATATCCTCCCTGGTGTAAAGAGCTGAAACCAGCATCAGCAGCGTGGATCTGGGCAGGTGAAAATTTGTTATCAAAGAGTCAACGATCTTGAATGAATAACCGGGATATATGAATATGTCCGTGCTTCCTGCCCCTGCTTTCACCTTCCAGCTTCCGCCGGTTTTTTCGGCGGCACTTTCAAGGGTCCTTACAGATGTAGTCCCCACACATACGATGCGTCCGCCTTCTTCTATTGTACCGTTTATTATCTCAGCCGCCTTTTCATCTATTTGATAATCTTCAAAATGCATATGGTGATCCTGTACGTTCTTTTCCTTGACGGGTCTGAACGTGCCTATTCCCACATGCAAAGTCAGATATGCCAGTTTGACTCCCTTGTCAGAGACTTTTTTCAGAAGGTCATCGGTAAAATGAAGTCCTGCCGTAGGTGCTGCCACAGAACCTTCTCTTTTGCAGTATACGGTCTGATACCTTTCTTTGTCTTCATTTTCGGCATCTCTTTTTATATAGGGCGGAAGGGGCATTTTGCCCAGCTTTTCGAGTTTTTCAATGAATATGCCTTCGTAGGTAAAAAGGGCTTCTCTTGTGCCGTCTCTTCCATAGCCTGTTATCTCCGCCTGAAAAAGTCCCGCCTCATCCTCCGGCCTTGAAAAAGTGACTTTATCTCCGGTCTTTAATTTCCGCCCCGGTTTCACCATCACTTCAAAGACATCTCCATGCATCCTTTTGAGAAGAAGAAATTCCACTTTTGCGCCGGTTCCTTCTTTTATTCCAAAAAGTCTTGCAGGAATGACTTTTGAGTCGTTCAGTACAAGACAATCCGAAGGACTTAGCTGATCCAATATATCATAAAAATGCCTGTGTTCCGTTCTTCCTGTTTCTCTGTCTACAATTATTAGCCGGGATCCGTCTCTTTTGTCTTTGGGATGCTGGGCGATCAGTTCTTCGGGAAGCGGGTAATCAAAATCGCTTACTCTCATACCGGTATCTTTCATAAGTCCAGCTTCTCCTGTTTCTCCTCTTCCCCGGGAATGTCTTCCGGAGGTTTTATACCTTCGGGAACATCAAGCCCCAGGTGTCTGTAAGCCTCCTCAGAAACCATCCTTCCCTTCTGGGTACGGTACAGGAATCCGGCCTGTATCAGATAGGGTTCATAAACATCTTCAATGGTTATTCTTTCTTCTCCTATGGAGGCAGCTATGGTATCTATTCCCACGGGTCCTCCGTGAAATCTTTCGATTATGAGTTTGAGTATCTCTCTGTCCAGATTTTCGAGACCTCTGTCATCTACTCCAAGGGCCTTAAGGGCTTTTTTTGTTATGTCTATCTCTACGTGTCCTGTTCCTTTCACCTCGGAAAAATCTCTCACTCTTTTGAGAAGTCTGTTGACCACTCTGGGTGTGCCTCTGGATCTGCCGGAGATCTCTTCAAGAGAGCTCTCATCTGCTTCAAGACCTAATACGTGCGATGAACGGCTCGCTATCTGTTTAAGCTCTTTTTTTGAATATGTTTCAAATTTGCATATGACTCCGAATCTGTCTCTTAAGGGGGCCGAAAGACTTCCGGCTCTTGTGGTGGCCCCTATCAGGGTGAAGTGGGCCAGATCAAGTCTTATGGATCTGGCGGAGGGACCTTTGCCTATTATTATATCCAGGGCAAAATCCTCCATGGCTGAATAAAGCACCTCTTCCACAGACCGGTTCAGTCTTTGTATTTCATCAATAAAAAGGACATCATTTTCGTTGAGATTGGTAAGGATCGCTGCAAGGTCACCGGCTCTTTCGATGGCCGGCCCCGATGTTATCCTTATATCGACCTCAAGCTCATTTGCTATTATTCCGGCAAGGGTCGTTTTGCCCAGACCCGGAGGACCGTAAAAAAGCACATGATCCAGAGGCTCTCCTCTTTTTCGTGCCGCTTCTATGAAAACCTTAAGATTATCGGTCACTGTTTTTTGTCCGATATATTCCTCAAGGTTCTGGGGCCTTAATCCCCTTTCGTTTTTTTCTTCTGTTCCTCCGGCTTTGGCCGCTGTTATCCTGTCTTCTTTATCCATAATATACCTTTATCAAGATCATTAAGAGTCCTATAATTTTTTGAGAGCTACTCTTATATATTCTTCTGCAGTAAGATCTTTTTCTTTTATTTCAGCCATGGCTTTGGCGGCTTCGCTTCTGGAATAACCCAGGGCTATCATTGCATTCAATGCTTCTTCTTTTTCGTTGTCGCCGAATATGCCACCCGCTGCAGCTCCCTTAGAATATCCGTTTTCACCGGGAGTTCCCAGTTTGTCCTTCAGTTCCAGTACTATTCTCTGGGCGGATTTTTTGCCTATGCCCTGGGCTCTGGTCAGCATATCGGCATCTTCGAATATGATGGCTTTTTTTATTTCTTCTGCAGACATGGCTGAAAGGACAGCAAGACCTGCTTTTGCTCCTATGCCGCTAACGGAAATGAGTTTTTTGAAAAGATCCAGCGACCACTCATCTTCGAACCCGTAAAGGGCAATATCATCTTCCTTGACGGCCATGTATGTGAAAACCGTCAACTCTTCTCCTTCTCCGGCAGCCAAAACTCTGCTGTTCAAGGGCACGGCTATTTCATATCCTATGCCCTGAGCTTCTATAACAACTGTTCCCTGAAATTTTGCGGCAAGTATACCTCTTATGTAATGAAACATCATATTTCTCCCCGGCGATTATCATTCATTATTTTTTTGTTTCCCCATGAGTGTCCGTGACATACTGCTGCAGCCAGAGCATCAGCCACATCATCGGGACTGGGCACTTCCGAAAGAGCCAGTATGTTCTTTACCATGAACTGGACCTGTTTTTTGTCAGCCCTGCCCTGTCCGGTAAGAGCCTGTTTTATTTGAAGGGGAGTGTATTCACTTATATCAAGACCTGAATTAGTACATGCAAGTATAGCCACACCCCTTGCCTGGCCCACCATGATCGCCGTCTTGGAATTTGTGTTAAAAAAAAGTTCTTCGATGGCGGCTTCTTCAGGCTTATGTTCTTTGATTATTTCTGTAAGTGATTCATAAAGATATTTAAGACGCAGGGGCATTT
>DAIMEC010000122.1:0-3145 GCA_036725465.1 Bacillota bacterium
CTTCCCGGGTCCTCTTGCCGTTTTCTCCCATGGATATGACCACCAGGGGCATTTTTGGATTTTTTTTCTGCATCGATTCGGCCGCATCCATAAGAACATCCACATCTGCATCATCACAAGGCATATATGCCACCTTGACTATGTCTGCGCCCAGTTCTTTCATTGAATCCATTCTGCCTGTTATAACTTCCATATCGGGAGTTCTCTCGAAATCATGATTTGACAGTATTACTTTTTTGCCTTCGTCATGAGCTATATCTACTATGAACTCCAGTCTGGCCTTGTCTTCTGTACCGTTCTCACCCAAAAGCTCTATGTCGACCATGTCCACACGGCTTTTTTGTATCACATCCCTTATTATTTCCATATATGCGCTTCTTTTAAGATTGGCTTTGCCTCCCTCTTCCTTTGTACGCAAAGTAAATATGACCGTTTTGTTTTTTATTTCTTCCTTTCCGGAAGATTTTCCGGTTTCCGCGTTTTTTGAAATTCTACATATGGTATCCAGTATATCAAGAATCACGAGGGGATCCTTATGTACGGAAACCGGATCTCCTGCCCATAAATAATCAGCTCTCCATTCTATCATGCCGCATTTTGCCGTCATGGCTTTTTCTGTCTGCCGGATTATTTCGTTTTTGCTGCTACCGGTGATAGGCATACATATTCTTGATATTTCCCTTCTTTCCGGATTTTTTTCGTGATCTGTCATTTTTATTTCTCCCGCTCCATTTTTTTCAAGGTCTTATAAAGGATCTTTTGTAGCTTTGATGCTTCTTCTTTGGAAAGTTTTATGCACTCACCCATTCTCTCAGGTATCATAGCAGCTTCTGCCTTTAGATCTTGTCCCTTTTCAGTGATGCTTATCATTACTGTCCGTTCATCTTCTTTTGAGCGCTTACGTGACAAATACCCTTTGGACTCAAGTTTTTTCAGCACAGGTGTAAGTGTCCCTGAATCAAGTAGAAGTATCTCTCCCATTTCCTTTACGGTCATCCTTTTGTGCTCCCACATGACCATCATTGCTATGTACTGAGTATATGTAAGATCAAGGGGATCAAGAAAACGCTTATAAAGTCTTATCATTTCCTTTGAGCACGCATAAAGGGGAAAGCACAGCTGGTTTTCCAGTTTGAGCACATCATATTTTTTGTCCATTTTCTGTCTCCTGTTTGTCTGTTAATAGATGCCGTTTTACATCCGGTCGCTATTCTTCCAGTAGTTTTACAATGTCCGCTTCTATCTTTTCGGGTTTCACTACCGGTGCAAATCTTTTTACAACATTACCTTCCCTGTCCACCAGAAACTTTGTGAAGTTCCACTTTATTTTTCCGTTTCCCTTTATTTTCTGAGATTTGAGGAAGGTGTAAAGGGGACTTTCGTCGGGTCCGTTGACATCGATTTTTTCAAACTGTCTGAAACTCATGCCAAACCTGCCTGTACAGAAAGTATATATCTCCTCCGATGTCCCCGGAGCCTGATTGCCAAACTGATTGCATGGGAAATCAAGTATCTCAAGACCCTTTTCCCTGTATTTCGTATAAAGTTCCTGAAGCCCTGCATACTGGGGAGTGAATCCGCAGCCTGTGGCCGTATTGACAATAAGAAGAACCTTGTCTTTGTAATCAGAAAGTGATACTTCTTTCCCTTCCATATCTTTTACATTAAGATCATAAATACTCATTTCTTCTCCTCCTGCTCTTTTTCTGTTATCTGGTTTTTGTTTCTTTATTTTTTTCTGTTTTTATTTAATGCATTATTTTGTTTTATGTTTGAATTATATTGTACGCAATTTAATTTTGTTTGTCAATACTTTTTCTGTACTTTTTCGGAAAAGCAAAGACCGGCCAGTCGGCCGGTCTTTTGTATGTCTTTTAGTTCTTTTGTATTTTGTGTTTTCATGCTTCCTTATGTTTGAAGCATTTGTGATCTTACAGTTATTCGATGATCTCCGTTACTACGCCTGAACCTACTGTCCTTCCGCCTTCTCTTATGGCGAATCTCAGTCCTTCTTCTATGGCGATTGGCGTTATAAGATTGATCTCCATAACGATGTTGTCTCCGGGCATGCACATTTCTGTGCCTTCAGGAAGTTTAAGGTCTCCCGTTACGTCCGTCGTCCTGAAATAGAACTGAGGTCTGTATCCGTTGAAGAACGGTGTATGTCTTCCGCCTTCTTCTTTCTTAAGTACATATACCTGACCTTTGAACTTTGTATGGGGATGGATCGATCCCGGCTTTGCCAGTACCTGTCCTCTTTCTATATCGTCTCTCTGTACTCCTCTGAGCAGTGCTCCGATGTTGTCTCCTGTCTCTGCTTCATCCAGCAGTTTCCTGAACATCTCCACTCCTGTTACGACTACTTTTCTCTTTTCGTCTGTAAGACCTACGATCTCCACTTCGTCGCCTACCTTCAGTCTTCCTCTTCCTACTCTTCCTGTGGCTACCGTTCCTCTTCCTGTTATGGAGAATACGTCTTCCACCGGCATGATGAAAGGCTTGTCATTATCTCTCTTGGGCTCGGGTATATAACTGTCTACTGCTTCCATCAGCTCGATTATCCTGTCTCCCCATTCGCCTTCCGAGTTTTCCAGTGCCTTCAACGCAGATCCCCTTATTATCGGTGTGTCGTCTCCCGGGAATTCATACTGGTCAAGAAGCTCTCTTACTTCCATTTCTACCAGATCCAGCAGTTCATCGTCATCTACCATATCGCATTTGTTCAGGAACACGATGATATACGGTACTCCTACCTGTCTTGACAATAGAATGTGCTCTCTTGTCTGGGGCATGGGTCCGTCTGTTGCTGCCACCACCAGGATAGCTCCGTCCATCTGCGCTGCTCCTGTTATCATGTTCTTTACATAGTCAGCATGTCCCGGACAGTCTACATGAGCATAGTGCCTGTTGGGTGTCTCATATTCAACGTGGGCCGTCGCTATGGTTATTCCTCTTTCCTTTTCTTCCGGTGCTTTGTCTATCTCATCAAATGCCACCAGTTTCCCCAGCTTATATCTGTCCTGCAGCGTTTTTGTTATTGCTGCTGTCAGCGTTGTTTTGCCGTGGTCTACATGTCCTATCGTTCCTATGTTTATGTGCGGCTTATTCCTTTCAAATTTCTCCTTTGCCATTTTTTCTTCCTCCT
>DAIMEC010000123.1:0-3064 GCA_036725465.1 Bacillota bacterium
ATTTTTATAGGCGGATTTGTTACATTATTAGTGTGGTTATCCCCTGATAACCTCATTAATCTCTAATCCCAATACCCCTTTTGAACAAAACAGACTGCTTTGCAGTCTGTTTTGTTTTTTGAAATATCATTGTATTGTGTTATTATAGTTCCATGGAAATCAAAGAAAAAACAACAGATATTCCCATTTTCTCATCTGCCGTATATGATTTTTATTTTGGGGGCCTTAATACGGCTGTTTTTGACATCGAAACCACAGGCCTGTCTCCCGAAAACAGTTCTGTTATAATGGCGGGTTTTTTTATACCCTCACAGGAAGGTGGCATCGTGCGTCAGTACCTTGCCGAAAACCTTTCGGAAGAAAGAGACCTTATTTCGATGATATTAAAAGAAATAAAAGACCTGGATGTCCTTATCACATATAACGGCAAAGCATTTGACATACCTTTTTTGAAAACACGGGCATCACACATGGGCCTGCATGATCTTTATCTGCCATATACACTGGATATATATAAAGCCGTGAAGGATCATTCCCCAATAAAGAGTTTTCTTCCCAATCTCAAGCAAAAGACCCTTGAAACATTTATGGGTCTTTGGGAAAACCGTACAGATCTTATATCCGGCAAAGAAAGTGCCGAAATGTATTTCGAGTATATAAATAACGGCGATAAAAAAATCAAAGAAAAAATACTCCTTCACAACAGTGATGATGTGATACAATTATACAAATTACTTAGTGTGACAGACAAAACGGATTTCCATAAAGCAATGTATCACCTTGGCTATCCCATCAAAAAAGGCTTCTGGTCCGGAATAGTATCAAATATCAGTTTTTCGGGACAAAGGCTCATGGTAAAGGGGGATCAGCTTGATCATCCGGCAAACTACACCTGCTTCGCCGGAGAAGACAATGATTATTCTTCGTCTTTTTCATCAGCCAAAAGAAAATTTACCACAGAGATACTATTGCTCAATGAAAAAAACTATTTATTTGCTGATCTGCGAAAACCGTCTATCCGGAACGAAAACAGCGAAAATCAGTTTAAAAGTTATCCCGGATATGAAAACGGATATATCATAATCAGAAAAGGCAGTGATATAAATTACGGTGAAACCAATCATCTGGTAAAATTCATTTTGGAAGGAATGGTGGAAAAATGCATTATATGATCATTGCAAAAGAAGCAAAAAATGACAGTTTCAAACTGGCTTCGACTGAAGGATCTGTCAGAAATGATGCCCTCAGAGAAATTGCCTCTTCACTTCAGAAAAACAGCGATCAAATATTTGCCGCAAACACAGTCGATCTTGAAATGGGGGAGAAAGAAGGTCTGCCTACTCCACTGCTCAACAGACTCAAGTTCGATGAACATAAACTGTCAGACTGCATAAATGGAATAAAAGATCTTGTTTCAATGCCGGATCCTCTTTTTGACACACTAATGAAAAAGAAGCTGGATGATGACCTTATACTGGAAAAGATCACCTGCCCTATAGGGGTCATCGGTGTGATATTTGAATCCCGTCCCGATGCCCTTGTCCAGATCTCGTCGCTTTGTGTAAAAAGCGGCAACTGTGCCATCTTAAAGGGTGGGAGCGAAGCAAAGAACACCAACAAAGCTCTTTTCGATGTAATACACGCTGCCGGGACCAATGCGGGGCTTCCTTCAGGATTTGCAGTGCTTATCGAGGATCGGGCAGGAATAGATGAGCTTCTCAAATGTCATGATTCCATTGACCTTATTATACCGAGAGGCTCCAACAGTTTCGTTCAGCATATAATGTCAAATTCCAGGATCCCTGTCATGGGGCATGCTGATGGTGTTTGTCATATCTATGTGGATCGGGATGCGGATATCCAAAAGGCTATACCGGTGATCATAGACTCAAAGACCCAGTATACTGCAGCATGCAATGCTGTTGAAACACTTTTGATACATAAAGATATGGCGGAAATGATCATCCCTGCGCTAAATAAAACGGCAAAAGGAAAAATCATTTTCAAAGGCGATGAGAAGGCAGTCTCCTGTTCGGGGGATCAATGGGAAAATGCATCTGAAGAAGACTGGGGGAAGGAATATCTGGATAATGTACTTTCGGTAAAAATAGTGAATGATATCAGTGACGCTGTTTCCCATATAAATAATTACGGTTCTCATCACACCGATGCAATAATAACAGAAAACGACGATTCCGCAGATTTTTTCATGAACAATGTGGATTCTGCAGGAGTGTATAAAAACTGTTCCACCAGATTTGCCGACGGATTCAGATACGGTTTTGGTGCAGAGGTGGGTATAAGCACCGGAAAGCTCCATGCACGGGGGCCCGTTGGAATAGATGGTCTTATCACATATAAATACCGCCTCATCGGAGACGGTAACATAGTTGCCGATTATGCAACAGGAAAAAGAGATTTCAAATTCATACCAATATAAATCGCTCTTTTCTTAAATGATAATTTGTTTTATAATCACTTTTTTATTGAGAGTTTCAAACCTTTGCGGATTTTTTTATCATGTGTTTTTTCACGTGGGCTATACCGCCGGCTTGAGATATTGTTTTGAATATCTCTTCTTTGCGGTTTCTGTCCCAGAATGATCCTGCAAGTCTGGTTATCCCGCTGCCTTTAAAGCCTTCGGGACACATGGGTGTTGAAGGCCCTATCATTATAATTTCACGGGCTTTTTTGCACATTTCAAGCAGCCCGTCTATTGTTCCGTTTACAGTGGTCGTCCCGGAAAGCACGACTATATCCCTATCCGGAAGCATTTGCTGCTGTTTTTCCATGGGCATTACCTTTACATCACAACCTCTTTCTCCGCCTCCCCGTAAAGAGATCCCCTGATCAAAAACTATCAGAGAACCGGCATGCTTCATGAACATATCAGCCACAGGAGGAATAAACCCGATCATTCCCACTTTATCATCAGTTTTGATATTTATGCCGTAAGGGTTTTCTGTTTTTTCTTCGTCCTGCACTCCCGTATCTTCCAGTGCCGCACAGAGGACAGCGCCACCTATGGCTTTTTGAAGATCCTCTTTGCCGGTCAGTATCCATT
>DAIMEC010000124.1:0-3031 GCA_036725465.1 Bacillota bacterium
TTGTTTTATTGTCATCTGCAAGAACTGCATGATATTTTCCTTTCTTCAACGGTAGCCATTGTTCTGTTTCGTATGCTTTTCCGTCTGCCTTATCCTTTTTTATCCCCAGAGCATCGATGACCTCATTCAAAATATTGTATGGGGTCACTGGCTGGGCTATCCCCCTTTTGATACCGTTTTCATGAAGCTTATCAAAAAGATCATATCTGTTCATGGGTATCAGCATTATTACAATGGGAATTTCGGTTAAGCTTGTGTTATTTCGGAGATTCTTTATAAATTCAAATCCGCTTCCGGAACTTTTGCCGCAACCGGTCATAATAAGGTCAAAAGGTTTATCTGATTTTTTTAAAGAAGCTTCTAATCTCTGTATCGCATCCTTTTCAGAAAAAACTGTTTCGCATGCCATGCCGAAATAGGAAAGATACTCACATACCGGCTCCATATCGGAATCCTTTTTTTGAAGTATGAGTACCTTTGCTTCTTTAAAGGAACTCATTGAAAGCATTTTCTGATACATTTTTTGTTTTTGTTTATCCGGGTCCAGAGAAATTTCTATTATGAATTCACTGCCCTCTCCCGGAACGCTATTCACTCTTACTTCACCTTTCATCATTTCAACAAGATTTTTTACTATGGAAAGCCCAAGTCCCGATCCGCCAAAGCGTCTGTTTATGCTGCTGTCTGCCTGTATGAAAGGAGAAAAAAGTTTTTGCTTTTGTTCTTCTGTCATGCCTATTCCCGTATCCCTGACTGAGAATCTCAAAAGATGAGTATCTCCTTTTTTTGATACGAGACTTACATCCAAAGATATTTCTCCTGCTTTTGTAAATTTGGATGCATTACCAAGCACGTTCTGAAGTATCTGCTGTATCCTGTTTGAATCTCCTATAAACCAGTCGGCTATAGCCGGGTCTTTGAATACCCGGAATCTGATACCCTGTTCTTCGATCTTGTAAGAAACTATATTCACGACTTCCCGTATGGTTGCATCCATGCTGAAAGGCACTTTTTCAAGTTCTATTTTGCCTGCTTCGATTTTTGCGAAATCCAGTATATCATTTACTATCCCCAGCATATTATCGGCAGCTCTCATTATACGATCCACATACATGCTCTGTGTGAATGATATGTCTGTTTTTTTGAGAAGATATGAAATTCCTGTTATGGCATTCAGTGGCGTTCTTATTTCATGGGACATCCTGGCAAGAAAATTCGATTTGAATTCGTTGGCTTCATCGGCTTCCAGTTTTGCTTTTTCCAGATCCTTCTGTACCTTTTTTCTTCTCCTGATTTCTTTTTGGAGTCTGACTATCCAGAAAAACGAAACAATAAATACGATCGCAATAACAGAACCTACTATAATAATTATCCTGATAATCGGTCCGTAGCCGATATCCGTCTGCAGATCTACCCATTTATTGTTTATGGCAGTTTTTTCCTTTTCTGTAACTGCATCCATGGCTTTGTCAAAAATACTTACAAGTTCAGGCCAGTCTTTGCGTACGGCAAAATGAAGGGCCTGCGCTTTTTGAGCCTCGAAGGCAATATACCTGAGTCCCGTCAGGCCATGTGTGTGGATCATGTAGTTAGTAGTGGCCAGATTGCCGATAAAAGCTCTTTCTTTCCCTGTGGCCACAGCTGTAAGACCTGCTTCTACAGAATCATAAAGGCTTATATTTATTTCCGAGTGTTCCAGAAGGTAACTGTGGTGGGAACTGTTTCTCTGGACAGCGACTATTTTTCCTTCAAGATCCTTTAAATTTGATATGCCTTTTTCAGTTTCCCTTGTCACTATAACTCTTTTGAAATAATAATATGGTTCCGAAAAAATAAAATGCTCTTCCCGCTCTGAAGTTTTGCCAATGAGCGGCAGGGCATCTATTTCGCCATTAACGGCCATATCATATGCTTCGGGCCATGTAAGCCCTTTTTGTATTTCGAATTTAAGCCCGGTCTTCTCGCTGATAAGGTCAAGATAATCTGCGGCTATCCCTTTGTACTTCCCATCCTCATCGATAAACTCAAAGGGTACGAATTCGGGATCAACGCCAAGTTTTATGACCGGATGGTTCTTTATAAACTGCGCCTCTTCCCGGGTCCAGTCTATCTCTTTGTCTGCAGCATAAGAACGAGATAACAGTAATGGCATCATTACTGAGATCATGACAGAAACAGTTAGAATAAGGATAAGGATCTTTTTCATCTCTTCTCCCCTTTTTTATGCCGGGGTTTCAGCACATTCCCTTCAGGCCTTCTGTCTTATATGCACATTTCACTATTTGAACTCTTTCTTATTCTGATTATATGCCTTTTTTACATCAATATCCATAAAAATATTCAACGACAGTTTTTTTTGGATTGGCCGGTGACCAGCCTTTTTTGACACGTTCTTCCTGCTCAATAATTTCTTTTATGCTCCAGAAAAAAGTAAAACCGGTTATTCCGAAAACAGCAGAAACTACAACATTGTTTGCAAATAAAGAAAGAACAATGCACAAAATACCCAAAGCAAGAAAAGCCGGCCATATTTTTTTACCTATATAGTACTCGGACTTTATCACTATCGGATGAAATATTCCTATTATGACAAAGGTTATGACTCCTATTATCAATCCCTGAAAATCCATATTGTTCCTTTCTGCAATCTGATGTCATGGATCATGCATCCAAAAAACTGATGTCTTTTAAGAAATCCAAAGGACAGTAAACCTGACCTTTGGATTTCTTGTGTTTAGTTGTCCTATATTGCAAGATCAAAACGATCCGCATTCATGACTTTGTTCCATGCGCAGATAAAATCACTGACAAATTTTTCTTTTGCATCGTCAGCACCGTAAACCTCAGATATGGCTCTCAGTTCTGAATTCGATCCGAATATGAGATCCACCCTGGTGGCTGTCCACTTCAAATCGCCTGTTTTTCTGTCTCGTCCTTCAAACAGGTCTCTTTCCTCGGAAACGGGTTTCCACTCTGTATCCATATCAAGAAGGTTTATAAAGAAGTCATTGCTGAGGACTCCTTTTTTTTC
>DAIMEC010000125.1:0-3013 GCA_036725465.1 Bacillota bacterium
CGAAAGTTCAATGGAGGAGCCCTGCACGAAAGCTCCTGCGGCCATAATGACATCATCTTCATAGCCGGGCATTTCCCAGGGTTCGGGTCTTACATGGGAATCCACGGGAGCGGCAGCCTGTATTCCCTGGCAGAAAGCCTTCACGGCTTCTGCAGAGCCCAGTTTTACTGCCTGTATTATATCACTTCTTTTATCATCCGGAAGCGGACATACTTCATACCCCAGATCCGAAAAAACCTGTCCGCAGAGTACAGCGCCCTTCAAGGCTCCGTTTACCGTTGAAGGAGCCATAAACAGTCCCTGCAGCATGTTTCTTGTCTGGCCGAAGGTGAGACCGCATTCGCCGCCAATGCCCGGGGCAGTCATTCTGTATGAAACCAGATCCACCAGATCTTTTCTGCCGGTTATATAACCGCCTGTAAGTGCCAGCCCTCCTCCCGGGTTTTTTATAAGGGATCCGGCTATTATATCTGCTCCCAAGTCTGTGGGTTCCAGAGTGTCCAGAAATTCGCCGTAACAGTTGTCGACCATACAGACTATGTCGGGTCTGATACCCTTGACAAAGGCCGTCCAGGCCTTTATTTCGGGGATAGTAACGGCTTTTCTGAAAGCATATCCCGTTGCCCGCTGCAATGATATCATCCTGGTATCGGGGGTAATAGCTTTTTTTAGCGCATCAAAGTCTAATGAACCGTCTTCTGCCAGCTCCACCTGTTTGTATATTATCCCGAAATCCTTGAGACTGCCCTTGCCGCTGCCTCTTATGCCTATGGTCTCTTCCAGGGTGTCATAGGGCCTGCCGGTACAGTATATAAGCTCATCACCGGGCCTTAAGATACCTGAAAGAGTAAGGGAAAGCGCATGGGTGCCGTTTACTATTATGGGTCTTACAAGGGCGGCTTCCGCTGAGAAAACATCAGCCCATACTTTTTCCAGGGCTTCCCTTCCGGGATCGTCATATCCGTAACCGGTATTCCAGGAAAAATGCACATCGCTTATCCTGTTCTTGCGGAAGGCATCAAGTATCTTGTACTGGTTGAAAGTCATTATATCATCAAGCCCGGCAAAGATATCGGCGATCTTGTTTTCTGAAGATGCCACTGTGCTGATGACTTTTTTGTCTATTTTGAATTTTTCTGTTAAAAGTTTTTCTGTATAAATATCCACTTTTTATTATCTCTTTCTTTGATATAAGTTATTTCAGTTGCTTCGATTATTGGTGTTCCTTCTTTTGCTTTAGTTATTATTGTTCTTCTTTTGATTCAGTTATCGTTGTTTTTTATTTTGATTCGGTTATTATTGTTTCTTCTTTTGCTTCGGTTATTATTGTTTTTTCTTTTGCTTCAGTTATTGTTGTTTCTTCCTTTGTTTATAAAGACTATCTTTTTGTCCGGGTCGGGGTCCGGGTCCGGATCTTCATCGAAACATTCTTCCTTAAGCCAGCAGCTCTTTGTTTCAAGATCGATCTTGTCTCTTTTTCCCGGAAGGGAATCACATCCGGTTTCACTTTCTCCGTCATTTTCGCAGTCACTGCAGCAGATTTTTGCTAGTTTGGACAGAATACGGTCAAACTGCTCTGCTTTTAGTATTTCGACTTCCCCTTCCGATACGGATTCCACGGAATCAAAATTGATGAATATCTTGGTTATATCTTCTTCCACATAATAAGGATCAATGGTTTTATCATCATCCAGTTTATACATTTCGATGAATGTCCTTTCTGTTTTTTCCAGCTGGTCCATAAAATCCTCCAGAGTCTCTGTGCCCTTCGGGTAAAGACATTTCATACATTCCGAAAGTATCAGTACTTTTGTTTTCATTATTCATCATCCTTTCCTGTTGCTTTTTCTTTCCGCTCTATTTCCCACTCCATGCCTTTGACAAGTTCTCTTTTTACATTCATTTTGTGGGCCGCATAAAGCTGTGTTGTGGTTATCTGCTCATGATCCAGCAGATTTTGTACATCGAATATGGAATTTCCGCGGCCGATCAGGCTGGTTGCGGCGGTGGCTCTCAGTTTATGGGGACTGTAACCTGCATTTCTTGAAGTTTTCATGCCTATGGAGGTGTATTTCTTTACCAGTTCCCTTATCTGCCTCTCTGTCATCCGCTTGCCCTGAAGAGAAAGAAAAAGTGCGTCTTTCATATCTTCGGGGATGCTTTCACTGCCGGGCCTCTCGTTTTCTATGTAGTCTCTTACGGTGGCGGTGACGGATCTGTTCAGTGGCATTGATGATTCCTTGCCTCTTTTTCTGTATATCCTGAACTCTCCTCTGTTGAAATTGAATGAGGAAATATTCAGCTGCTGGAGCTCGGAAAGTCTCAGCCCGTAGGTCAGGAAAAGAATAAGTATCGACTTGTCTCTCTTTTTTGTCTTTTCCCAGAATTCATGTTCTTTTTTTGTCAGGCCTGCTCCGGTGGAAACCGCATCCAGCATTACCATAACTTCGTCATCCTGAAGAGCTTTTATCTCCTTTTCACCGGGTTTTGGTACTTTTATGGGGTCGAAACCGTCGGTTATGTTGCGGCTTATGAGTTCATCCCTGTAAAGCTGCTTGAAAAGCACCGAAACAGAGGATTTTTTGCGGGCAAGAGTCTTGTTATTGTTCTCATATATATACACGGCGTTTTTGGTTTCTTTTTCATATTTTCTGCAAAAGTCGATAAAAATATTGATATCAACGGCCTTAATACGTTCAAATTCCTGCAGTTTGATGTTTTTGGGTGTTTCCGCCGCCGTAAGATCTGTCTGATTCACCAGGTAATCGCAGAAAAATGTTATATCGTAAAGGTAGGCAAGTCTTGTCATGGGCAGAACGTTTCCTTTGAGATACACAAAAAACCCTCGCATAAAAGCAGGAAGATCTTTTTCAAGAGCTTCGCATCTGGATACTATTTCATGCTCTTTCAAAACGATATTATCGGGTTTGTCGCTCTTGTTATGTATTTTTATCTGTTTTTTTATCTGTTTTTGAACACCCATGAAAGAATATCCTCCAATGCTTCCTGTTCC
>DAIMEC010000126.1:0-3009 GCA_036725465.1 Bacillota bacterium
AGGACCAGGGATTCCAGTATCCTCTTGGTTATAAATATATAGACGATAAGGAATAAGGCGGGGACCAGAGACCATGCTCCGAATTTTTCCGGATCATTGGGCATGATCAGTGATATAAGGTATGCAACTCCGATCACTATCAGAACTGCAATCAGGGATCGCACCGGATTAAATCCGGCCGCTTCTTTTTTTAGTGCTTTGGTCATTTTTTCCTCCTTTCGTATTAAAACAAACATCAGCGTATAACAACAAAGTTATTTTATAAACGGTTTTTACAGTTAAACAATAGTAAAAAAGTACTAAACTTCAAAAAAGAATTGGAACTTTTTTATTACGATTCCTTTTTTTTAAGGCTTTAGAGATATGAAAAAGCCGGACGAATAGTCCGGCTTTTCAGCACTTTCTGAAAAATTACATGATTTTCAGAATGCAATATTATTCATTACTTATTGTAACTTATGCCATTACAAATCCGAATATGAGGAAAAGTATTCCGGATATAACGGCAGCCAATATACCAAAGGGTGCCTGTGTAAACGCATGATCGAAGTTGTTGCATCCTGTTGCCGCGGATGTAAGTACCGTAGCATCAGAGTAGAAACATATATGACTTCCGAAAACTCCGGCAGACAGTACCGCTGATACGGCAAGAGGCATATCAACGCCCAGTTCCATGGCAAGAGGTATAACTATAGGAAGTGCGATAACATACATTCCCCAGTTGGTGCCTGTTATGAATTCTGTAACAGCCAGAACACAAAAGATTATGAATGGCATAAGCGCAGGTGTCATTACAGCCGTAGCGGATTCTATACAGTATCTGGTGAATCCGATCTGGTCATTTACATCCGCAAAGACGAATGCCAGCACCATCAGCATCAGGGGCAGTATCATGTTCTGTATGCCCTTTATGGTGATATCCGCAAATTCCTGAGCAGACATCAGCTTTTGGGCAAGATAGGTAACAAACATGAATACCATCGTACAAAGAACACCCATCGCCATATCCACATCAAAGAAGATGGTCGAGGCAACAAGAACGATTATGGGAAGGAAGAAATTCATCATCTTTGGATTATCGGGCAGTTCCATCTGGACTCCGCCGTGGATATCTATCTTGTCCGATCCCGGAGGTGCCAAAAGTCCTCCCTCCGCCACACGCTTTTCAGCCTTTTTCATCGGTCCGAAGATGGGTATTATCCCCAGGATTACCAGGGGTACGATTATTGCTGCCAGCCAGCCGTAAAAATTGAAGGGTATCGTTTTAATAAAGTATAAAAGTCCGTCTCCATCGGTGGCCCAGCCGTTTGTCTCAAGAAGTCTGCCACAGAAAACCGCCCATGTCGAAATGGGTATCAATACGCAAAGGGGTGCCGCAGTGGAGTCCACCACATATGCAAGAAATTCTCTGGGTACTTTGTGCTTGTCTGTAAGGGGTGACATGCAGGATCCCACAGTCAGCGAGTTGAGATAATCGTCTATGAATATTATGATACCCAGTACCCATGCCCACAAAAGTGAGGATTTTCTGGATTTTGCCTTCGTTGCCGCCCATTCGGCAAAGGCGAAAGCACCTCCGGCTCTTTCGATAAGGGTGATTATGCTCCCCATAAGTCCGCATACAATGATAAGCCATGCTATGTCCTCGCTCATCATTACTCCCAGCAGTGAATCACTGAACACCTGCAGGATGTTGCCTGTACTGCCTATCATAATAAATCCTATGACTGATGCCAGGACCAGGGATTCCAGTATCCTCTTGGTTATAAATATATAGACGATAAGGAATACAGCAGGTACCACGGCCCATGCTCCGAATTTTTCCGGATCGTTGGGAAGGATCAGTGATATAAGGTATGCAGCCCCGATCACTATCAGAACTGCAATCAAAGACCGCACCGGATTAAACCCGGCCGCTTCTTTTTTTAGTGCTTTGGTCATATGAGTTCTCCTCTCTTAAAATAATAATAAGTAGAATAATATGTTATTATTCTACTTATTTTCTTATATTCATGCAAGTATAAATTTTTAAAATATTCGCATTATTTATTGTATTTTTTAATAGAATAATGCCGGATCAACAAATTTTCCTTTTAATATGACTTCAAAATGAAGATGTGGGGATTTGGGGATCTGGCATCGCCTGAAGACTCGATTTTTGCTATTTTCTGGCCTGCTTTTACATTTTGACCGGGCTTGACCAGAATTCTGCTGCAATGGGCATATCCTGAAATCATGTCTTTTGCCCGGTTCAAGTCCCTCTGTCTTGTATGAAAGACAGCCGGCCGGAAATAAACACAAAAGTTTTCTTCTCATCACATTGACCTCCAAAATAACATTTGTTTATTATATAATATGATTATGGACAGAACAATACTGCATTGCGACATGAACGGCTTTTTTGCATCCGTTGAGTTGCTGGATCATCCTGAATTAAAAAATAAACCCATGGCAGTCTGCGGAAATCCCCGGAACCGTCACGGTATTATACTGGCAAAAAACGAAATAGCAAAAAAATTCGGAATAGTCACCGCCGAAACCCTGTGGCAGGCCAAAAAAAAATGCCCCGGTCTTATATGCGTAAGCCCTCATATGGGCAAATACAAAAAATACAGTCGCATAATAAACAATATTTATGAACGCTACACAGATATGGTGGAGCCGTTCAGTATAGATGAATCGTGGCTTGACGTTTCGGCCAGCATGAAACTTTTCGGTTCCGGCAGAGAAATAGCCGATGCCATAAGAATAACCATAAAAGAAGAGTTGGGACTCACCCTTTCTGTGGGAGTCTCTTTCAACAAGATATTTGCAAAAATGGGCAGCGAATACAAGAAGCCGGATGCAACGACTGTGATATCACGCGAAAACTACAGAGAGATACTTTGGCCGCTGCCTGTGGAAAAAATGTTTTTTGTAGGCAGTGCATCCGCTGAAAAACTGATAAAAACCGGGATACTTACCATAGGCGATCTGGCTCTTGCACCAAAGAGACATATGATTTCCCTC
>DAIMEC010000127.1:0-3001 GCA_036725465.1 Bacillota bacterium
AAGGGTGCCGTTTGTTACAAGCACGGTAGCAACGGGTCCCTTTGCTTTATCAAGCCGGGCTTCAATAACTGTTCCCACGGCCAGCCGATCGGGATTTGCTTTTAGTTCAAGTACTTCTGCCTGCAGAAGTATCATTTCAAGAAGGTTTCTTATCCCTTCTCCGCTTTTTGCAGAAACCGGAACTGCAATAACATCTCCGCCCCATTCTTCCACAAGTATACTATGTTCTGTAAGATCCTGTTTGACCTTGTCGGGATTTGCACCCGGTTTGTCAATTTTGTTTATTGCAACTATTATGGGTACTCCCGCAGCCTTTGCGTGGCTTATGGATTCAATAGTCTGGGGCTTTACGCTGTCGTCCGCAGCAACAACAAGAACTGCAATATCAGTCACATCAGCGCCTCTTGCTCTCATTGCTGTAAAAGCTTCATGGCCCGGCGTATCAAGAAATACTATTCTCTTATCATTGATTTCAACTTCGGAAGCACCTATATGCTGAGTGATGCCTCCGGACTCGGAAGCTGTCACGTTTGTTTTTCTTATGGCGTCAAGAAGAGAGGTCTTTCCGTGATCCACGTGCCCCATTACCGTTATTATAGGAGGTCTGGGCATAAGATCCGCCTCTCTGTCATCAAACAGCTCAATACCCTCTTCCTCGGTTTCCTGATCGACCTTGCCTATAACAATATTCATTCCCAGTTCTTCCGCCAGTATAAGCAATGTGTCTTCATCAATATTCACATTTATATTTGTTATCTTGCCAAGACCCATAAGTGTCATTATTATCTTTGAAACCGAAACATCTATCTGCTCTGCCAGTCCCCCTACTGTAATGGGCACATTTATGACTTTTGTCCCTGCCGGCAACGGTGTTTCTTCTATCTCCGGCTCTTCCGATATCTTTTGTTTCACATGCTTTTTCTTCGCTTTTTTTTCAAGGGAAAGAGCTTCATATCCTGCAGGTCTGCGGCTCCTTTTGCCTTTTTCCAGCTTGTTGAATTTATCTCTTTCTTTTTCTTTGGCTTTGCCTTTCTTTGTCCTGTCCTCTTTTTTTGCTGCGGGCTTTTCAGCAGTAGCCTCTTTTGAGGACGGTTTTCTGGCAGGTCTTTCGGTTTTTGCCGAAGTTCTATCGGTTCTTGCTTTTGGTCTTTCGGTTCCGTCCTTTTGTCTTTCGATCCCGGCTTTTGGCCTTTCGGATCTGCCTGAAAGTCTTTCATCTCCGGTTTTAGTTCTTTTAGCCTCCGCTCTTTTTTCTCTTTCCTTTTTCTCTTTTGCTTCAGCTTCAGCTTTCTGCTCTTTTGCAGATTTGATTATTTTCACCCTGGGCTTTTCGCTCTGTTCTTTTTTAAAGGTTTTATTGGCTTCTTCAGCTTTTTTCGCTATGGCAGCCTTCTTCGTAACAGTGGGTTTTTCAGTCGCTTCTTCTTCTCCCCCGGCTTTTTTTGGCAAAGGTTTGCCAACAGGCCTGGCGGCCCTTTTTTCTACTTCTTTTGGAACAACCGGCTTTCCTATGGGTGGCTTCCTTGTGATAACGGGTTCCTCTTCTGCAGTCTTTTTTCTTACCTTTGAAGTTTTTTCCGCAGGAGTTTTTAAATTGGCTGCTCTAACAGTAACACGGGGTTCTTTCTCATCAACGTCTTTCTTTTTTGATGCGACCCTTACTATTTTTGTCTCGGTGTCCTTTTTCCTTTTTGCTTTAATGGCATTTTCAAGTGTCTTTTCGTCAATTTCAGATAATGCGCTATTGGCCGAAGTCACTTCGATCCCTATTGATTTTGCTTTTTCTATAAGTTCTTTACTGCTCATATCAAGCTTTTTTGCTAACTCATGTACTTTCATTGTCTAGAACACCTCCTTTTTCTCAAATTCTTTTTGATCTATTTCTTTTATTATAACCTCAGCGAAATTTTTGTCTGTTATACCGAATATCCCTCTTCCGGGATTACCGGTAATACGGCCGGTTTCTTCGCTTTGTCCATATATCCTGTATTTTGTTTTTTTGGTTTCCGCCAGCTTAATCATTTTTTTCATGCTGTTCTCCGATACATCTTCGCTTATTATTAGAAGTTTTATTTTGCCTTTTTCAATTGCATCAAGGCATTTATTATATCCAGCCAGAAGCTTTCCGGCTTTTTTTGCAAGTCCAAGATAGCTTTCAATCTTTTGCCTCATATGTTCTCAGCTCCTCAAAAAGTTTTTCCATCTGTTCTTTTGATATTTCCATGGAAAGGCTTCTGCCCAGAGCGTTTCTTTTCTCGGCTTTTATAAGGCACTTCAGATCGGGGCAGACATATACCCCGCGGCCTTTGGCCTTCCCTGTGGGATCAACACTTACATCTCCTTCGTAAGCAGCGATCCTTATGAGTTCATTCTTTGGTCTGGATGACATGCATCCGACGCATCTTCTCATTGGTATTTTTTTATTCTTCATCTGTTGTTTCTGTTGTTTCCTCTTTTTCCGCGGGAGTCTCTTTTTCTGTGCCTGCCGGAGTTTCTTCTGTTTCTTCTTCATCCGGTTCTGTTTCTGCACCGGCTTCTGTCATTTCTTCCTGTTCTTCTGAAATCTCTTCTTCACTTATGTCTTCAGATATTTCTTCCGTATCTTCATTTTCTTCATATTCTTCATCATTTTCTTCATCGTCACCATAGTATTGAGTATGACTCTTTATATCTATTTTCCAGCCACAGAGTTTTGCTGCAAGTCTTACATTCTGACCGGATTTGCCTATGGCAAGAGAAAGCTGATAATCGGGTACGATTACAGTTGCCACCTTTTCTTCATCTTCGATCATCACCTCTTCAACCTTGGCCGGGCTCAGTACATTACTTATCAGGGCAACGGGATCCTCGCTCCAGGTTATTATATCGATTTTTTCATTAAAAAGTTCATCCACTATGTTCTGAACCCGGGAACCTCTCGAACCCACACATGCACCTACCGGATCAACGTTTTCATCTTCTGTGTATACAGCCATTTTTGTCCTGGACCCCGCTTCTCTGG
>DAIMEC010000128.1:0-2969 GCA_036725465.1 Bacillota bacterium
TCTTTGATTATTTCTGTAAGTGATTCATAAAGATATTTAAGACGCAGGGGCATTTCAGTGCCGGCACAGGTCCTTATGGCTCCTTGGCAGCAAACACTGAAATGATTGCCCTTCATTTCTACGATACCATAGCCCATTATTGCGTATCCGGGATCGATGCCCAGTATTTTCATATGTGCTCCTTTTTGATTTTCAAGGTTTTTCAGCATTTTCAACAACTTGAATTATAGCATACAAACATATGTTTGTCTATAATACTTCTTGAAATGTTTAGTTTGACAATGGTATAATTATTAAAGATAATGCAAGAATTGTTTTATCGGGAAGGAGTTTGTTATATGAGATATTCGAGACAAAACAAAGTCCTGGAGTTGATAAACACTCAGGAAATAGAAACTCAGGAAAAACTCTGTCAGCTCCTGAAGGATGCGGGCTATGACGTGACTCAGGCTACTGTGTCCCGTGATATTAAAGAACTTCAGCTTATCAAGACCCTTTCTGCCAGCGGCAATTATAAATATGCGGCCGGCGTCAACTTTGACGGACCCATCACAGACAGATTCGTAAAAATATTCAAAGAAACAATAAAATCTATTGATTCAGCGGGAAACATCATTGTTGTAAAAACTCTCTCAGGCTGCGGCCCTGCTGCAGGAGAAGCAATAGATTCACTGGCACTTCCCCATATAGTAGGGTCCGTTGCCGGTGATAATACTATTATGATAGTAATAGACGATCCCGGGCATGCAGATGAAGTTCTGAAAGAATTCCGCAAGTTCTTATAATAATTTTTCCAACAAAAGAGGTCATCAATGATAACACATCTCAGTATCAAAAACTTCGCAATAATAAGCGATATCGACATAGATTTTTATAAAGGTCTGAATATAATGACCGGGGAAACCGGAGCAGGTAAATCCATCGTCATTGAAGCGATGAATATTGCCCTGGGCGGGAGAGCCGACAGGACTTTTATAAGGACCGGCTGCGATAAGGCTGTCGTTCAACTGGTAGCCAGCCATATAAATACAGAAACTGTGGTTACCAGAGAGCTTTATGCCGAAGGCAAAAGCCTGTGCAGGATCGATGGGGAAATAGTATCTCTGGCTCAGCTAAACGAATACTGCCAGAAGATAACAGATGTGCACGGACAGTATGCACACCAGTCCCTTCTTGACCCCGGGAATCACATCACACTGATCGACTCATATGAGAAGGAGTCTATCGTCTCAACAAAAAAAAGAGTATCCGAGCTCTACGATGATTTCAGTGAAGTCTCAAAAAGACTTGCTGAAATCCACTCTTCGGTAAGAGAAGAAATGCGCAAAAAAGACTATATGGAGTTTGAACTAAAGGAAATCAAAAAGGCAGCTCTTGTGCCCGGAGAAGAAGAAAAGTTAAAGGAGCAGCTTGATACACTCAAGTACATGGAAACCGTCAGCAACAATATGGAAAAGGCATATATGCTTGCCCGGGAAGACGAAAATTCTCCTTTGGAGAGCCTTGGTGCCATACAAAATATATTAAAAGAGATCGCCCCCCACTCCAAAGACGCATCTGAACTTGAAAATGATTTCCACGATATCTACTACCGTCTTGAAGACATATGCACCAGGCTCCGTCAGGCAAAAGAGAAAATCATATTCTCTTCTTCCGATTTGGATGAACTTTCTGCCCGTCTTGATCTTATCGAAACCATGAAAAGAAAATACGGAGACGATGTGGAGCAAATACTGGATCATGCATCAAAACTGGAAAAAGCTCTTTCCATAATCGAGAATCTGGATACGGACACCGCAGCTCTTAACCTTGAAAAAAGCAGGATCGAAGATATGCTGAAAGATGAAACAAGAAGGCTGAGCAGTCTTCGCAAAGCTGCAGCCAATACCCTTGAAGAAAAAATCAACAAAGAGCTTCTTGATCTGAACTTTCAGGATGCCCAAATAAGTATAGCTATAAAGCCCCTTTCAGGATATACGGCAAACGGAACGGATGATGTGGAATTCCTGATAAAAACAAACAAGGGATCCGACTTTAAACCCCTGGCAAAAATAGCTTCCGGCGGAGAAATGTCCCGGATCATGCTGGCCTTCAAAACGGTTATCGGAGATTATGATGATATCCCAACCATGGTTTTTGATGAGATAGACAGTGGTATAAGCGGAGCAACAGCCAGTGTAGTAGGCAAAAAATTAATGGAACTTGCCGGGAAGCATCAGATAATATCAATAACACATCTTCCCCAGATAGCTGCATGCGGCGATCACAATTTCCGCATCGAAAAAAAATCCTCCGAGACCGAAACCTTCACTACAATAAAACATCTTTCCGAAAAAGAAAAAGTCAACGAGATCGCACGACTTCTTTCGGGATCAAATGTTTCGGACCTTTCGGTGAAATCTGCAAAAGAACTTATAGAACTTTCCCAATGATTGTATTTTTATTATCAGACGACCGGGCACGGCGATGACACATTTTTCTCACAATAAAAAAACACGGCAGATAGTTATCTGCCGTGTATGTTTTTATTATGCCTGTTCTTCTGTCTCTTCTTTTACTTCAGGTTCAGCTACTGTTTCTTCCGGGGCTGCTTCCGCTTCGGGTTCGGATTCAACTTCGGCTACTGTTTCTTCCGGAGCTGCTTCAGTTTCAGCTTCTGCTACTGCTTCTTCCGGGGCTGCTTCAGCTTCGGGTTCTGCTACCGCTTCTTCCGGTGCTGCTTCAGCTTCTTCCGGGGCTGCCTCAGCTTCGGGTTCTGCTGCTGCTTCTTCCGGAGCTGCTTCTTTTTTGTCTTCTTCCTCAAATACCGGAGGCTCCATTGTTTCTTTTATGCTGAGACTTATCCTTTTTCTTTCTTTATCGATTTCAAGGATCTTTGCCTCGACTTCCTGTCCCTGAGAAAGTTCTTCGTTTATGTTTCCCACTCTCCTGTGGCTTACTTCCGAAATGTGCACCAGTCCGTCAAGACC
>DAIMEC010000129.1:0-2959 GCA_036725465.1 Bacillota bacterium
CTTGTCCGCTGCCTATGGTAAGCCTTACTTTTTTCATTCCCCCCGGCGCCGGATGTGCCTCTATGATCTTCTGAAAAGCTTCATCAAATCTTCCCTCGTTGACTATCAAACCGTTTATTACGGTCTCTTCGGGCAGTTCAACAGTTTTGAAGGCGCTGACGGATATACCGCCTTTTTTTTCTTCTCCGCAGACAAACTGCATTTTTGTATTGGAAATATATAGTGATGTATCCATTGGTCACCTCATAAATATTTATTACATTCCGCCGGCACCACCCACTGAATTGTACAGTGTGGGTAGCGGAAGTATCACCGATATCATTATACTGCCTATTACAACAGCCATTACAACGATCAGAAGCGGTTCCGCTGTGGCAGTCAGTTTCTGCAGTGCTATATCCGCCTCAAAATCAAAGGAATCTGCCGTATCGTTCAGCATCTGGTCAAGCCTTCCTGTCTCCTCTCCTATCATAACGCTGGCCGCCAGTTTAGGATCCAGTCCGCTGACTTTTGCTATGGCTGCAGAAAGATTTTCTCCGTTTCGTACATCATTTATCATATTTTCGAACTGGGATGCGATATATTTGTTGCCCACTGTATCTCTGGTGTTCTCAAGGGCATTTATCATCGATATGCCACTGGAATAACAGGAACAAAGTGTCCTCGCAAATCTGGCGGTATATATAGTCCTGAGCAACTTGCCTATCTTGGGTATTTTCAGGTATATCCTGTGTACCTTTGCCTTTACCTTTTCCAGCTGCATAAAAGCTCTGAATGCAACGATCACCATCAGCACGCCGATGAGAACATAAAGCCAGTTATCCTGCAGTCCGTGACTCAGGTTTATCATGAACTTTGTTATTGCCGGTATCTGGGAGTCAAACTGTTCAAAAAGCGTGAAGAACTTGGGGAGCAGAAGAAGGAAAACGACCATAAGTACTATAAATGTCACTATGACCAGAATAATCGGGTATATCATGGCTGAGCGGACCTTTTGCGTCAGCTTGTATGCTTTTTCGTAATGCTGGGCCATCCTGCGGGAGGTTTCCTCCATCCCTCCGCTGGCTTCACTGGCCTTATACATATTGATCAGCAGTTCCGGAAAGGTTTTCCCCTGTTCTTCCATTGCCTCGGAAAGCATAAGTCCTCTTTGCAGTCCCCGGTGCAGCCTCGTATATACTTTTTTCATCTTCGGGTGCACATCTCTTTGTATCATTACATTCAAAGCTTTGATGAGAGGGACACCGGATCCTATCATCATTCCCAGCTCACGGCAAAACTCGGAAAGCTGTTTTGCCTTTAGCTGCTTTCCCTTTTCTCCCTCATCTGCTTCTTTATAATTGACGAGATAAAGCCCGTCTTCTTCCAGCTGCGCTCTGAGTTCGGCAAAATTACCGGCCTGTTTCTTGCCCTTTATACTTCTGCCGTTAATTTTTGCTGCACTGTATTCATAAAGTGGCACTTAAAACCTCCCATTAAAAAATCAAAACATAAAAATTTCAAGATAGCGCTCCCATATCATTGTGCCTGCATAGAGAGCCACCATCAAACCAAAACTCAGAAAAGGTCCGAAAGCGAAATGATCTTTCCTGCTTTTTGACCCGGAAATCAAAAGCCATATTGCATATATGCCTCCTGTAAGTATCCCCAGGAATGCGCCCACCAGCATGGCTTTATATCCAAGTAAAAAGCCGCAGGCAGCACATAATTTTATATCGCCTCCTCCGAAACTGTCCTTGATGATAAAGTTCAGGATCAGCATGGGGAGGGAAATTTCAAAAAATCCGATGATCCTTTCAATAACTGCGATATCTGGGAAAAGAAAAACGGAAATCAGAGCCAGAATAAACAGGGCAATGTTAAGTCTGTCGGGTATCTCCCTGGTATCTATATCAATAAATGCGATCACCAAAAGTATACAGACCGCAGCATAAACAAGAAGTGCCTGCCATGTAAGCCAGAAAAAGTAAAGAGAAGCGACAGCAAGCATGCCTCCCATCAGTTCAACTGCCGGATAACGCCCGGATATTTTTTGTCCACAAAAACGACAAGAACCCCTCAGCACAAAAAAGCTAATAAGGGGCACCATGTCTTTTGCCTGTAATTTATTTTTGCATTTGGGGCAAAAGGAACGGCCTTTCGCTATATTTATTCCAAGGGGCATGCGATATATCAAGACATTAAGGAAACTTCCGATGCAGATCCCTGCCAGGAATATCAGCCCGTATATTACTGCATACGCCACCCAGATCATATTTCAGTTTTCCCCCAATAGATTCAGCCCTGCAATTTGGTCGTTTTGAAAAGGGCCGAAGCAGAAAACTCCTCCGGCCCTGTCCAGTTGTGGTTAGTCTTACTCAACACTCCATGCGCTGCCATCCCATGTAGCCGTGTAGTCATCGTTTGCATATACCATGGCTGTAACTTTCGCACCATCAAGGGTAACCCCTGATATGGTTCCGTCAACATCTGCTAATGTTGCCGCTTCGCCAGCGTCAACTGATGCAGTTCCTTCTTCACCATATGTTTCCGATGCCAGTGTCTGACATGCCAGCAATGCAGCCCTTGCTTCAGCTACGACTGTCTTCTCGTTTGCCTTGTCTATCCAGCCTACCATTGACGGAATCAAGATCGCCGCCAGTATAGCCAGAATGACAAGAACCACGATAACCTCGACCAGCGTGAAACCTTTGCGGTTCTTTTTCATCACACTGTTCTTTCTCTTCATTAATGAGTTATACATTTACTTCCCTCCTGTTTTCCCAATACGGTTTATTGTATTGTTATTTTAGCATACTCCCCCTAAATTACAACTATTTTTTGTATTTTTTTGTAAAAAAGAGGAAGATTTGGGTGAATATTCTGTCATCCAAAAACCATTTACACAATATATAGTGTCCAGGATCAGCAATTCACCTAAAATCAGGAAACTTCTTCTTCGCTATTTGGCGATCAAGGA
>DAIMEC010000130.1:0-2941 GCA_036725465.1 Bacillota bacterium
ATTCTCCTCCTCTGCTAAAACTATACTCTTTCAGAAAGATTTCTTGTGTCTTCAACTCTGACAGCTTTACCTTCGCTCCGTGGCAGAGTCCCTTCATTCAGGAACCTGAGTGTACACCCGATGCCCAGTACGGCACGAAGATCATGATCCACTCTCTTTCTAAGTTCCTCAACGGATCTTATGTCATCTATGGCAAGACCTTCCGCCAGTTCCACATGAAGTTCAAATGTATCTTTGTTGTCTTTTCTGCCGACTATTATCTTGTAGTTCAGAGTCAGTTCATCAAATCCGCTTATGACGCTTTCGATCTGGGACGGGAATACATTGACTCCTCTTATTATCAGCATGTCATCAGAACGCCCCATGACACGGCTCATTCTTAATGTCGTTCTTCCGCATCCGCATTTTTCCGGCATAAGAGCGCATATGTCTCTTGTCCTGTATCTTATAAGGGGTATGCCTTCTTTGCCTATTGTCGTGAATACTACTTCACCTTTTTCTCCGTAAGGAAGGACTTCTTCCGTTTTGGGATCTATTATTTCGGCAATGAACAGATCTTCCATTATGTGCATTCCCTTATCCTCGCTACAGCTGCATGCAACTCCCGGGCCCATTACTTCCGAAAGTCCGTATATATCATAAGCTTTTATTCCAAGTCCCTTTTCTATTTCTTTTTTCATGCCCGATGTCCACGGCTCCGCTCCGAATATGCCCGACTCAAGGGCCAGCTCATCGGTGGCTATACCGGCTTTTTTGAGAGCTTCTGCGATAGTCAGTGCGTATGAAGGAGTACAGCAAAGTATAGTGCTTTTGAAATCCTTCATCAGCAGTATCTGTTTCTGTGTGTTCCCACTGCTCATGGGTATCACGGATGCTCCCATGTACTCGGCTCCCCCGTGGGCTCCCAGCCCTCCTGTGAAAAGTCCGTATCCGTAGGCCACCTGTACCACGGAGGATTTATCTCCTCCTGCCATTGCAAAGCATCTGGCTATGCACTCGGCCCAGTTCTCAAGGTCTCTTCTTGTATATCCCACCACTGTGGGCTTACCCGTTGTTCCAGATGATGCATGGATCCTTACTATCTCCGAAAGGGGCGAAGCAAACATACCGTAGGGATAATTATCCCGCAGATCATCCTTTGTGGTAAATGGCAGTTTCTTAAGGTCCTCAAGAGAAGTTATATCTCCCGGAGCAATTCCTTTTTGCTGCATCTTGTCCCTATAGGTTTCAACATTCTTATAGACCCTCTCCACTGTCCGTTTCAATTTTGTGAGTTGTAATTTTTCCAGTTGTTTTCTTTCAGCGCATTCCGCTGTTTTGTTCCATATCATTTGTTTCCCTCCCGTCCCGCTTTGAAGGCTTTTTTGTTTAGCTCAATAAACGCGGGCTTTACTTTTTTTTCTATTTGTTCTATCCATTTTTTTTCCGGGAAAGGAAGTACTGAGGACATGGCTCCCAGAAGGACTGTGTTTACGGCTTTTTCACTGCCGCAGGCTTCAGCGATCCCGAGAGCATCGATCAAAGTTACTCTATCCTTTTTTTCTTCGAAAAACTCTTTGATGCCCTCCGGATATGACTCCATACCCATTATGACCGGCATTGGGTTTATGCGGCTGTCATTTACAAACATATATCCTTCTTTTTTCAAGAAAGGTACCCATCTGAAACCTTCAAGCAATTCAAAGGCCAGTATAATATCGGCTCCACCCTTATCTATTACAGGTGCCTTGACCGGCTCTCTGCTTATCCTTACATGGGTCACCACGCTGCCGCCTCTCTGGGCCATTCCGTGGACTTCAGAAAGCTTTACATCATAGCCTCCTTCAAGGGCAATATTCCCCAGTATCACACTGGCTAAAAGGGTTCCCTGACCGCCAACGCCTACAATAAGGATGTCGAGGTCTTTTATTTCTTTGCTGTTCATCCCTATCTGTCCTCCTTTACTATTGCTTTGAAGGGGCATATCCTGCTGCAAAGACTGCAGCCGACACATCTTTCGGTTATGATAACAATATCATCACCTTTTTTTTCTATGGCCGGGCATCCGATCCCCATGCATATGCCGCATTTCTTACATTCTTCTGTTATCACATAAGGTATCCCCGGCTGCTTTACTATCAGTGCACAGGGCCTCTTTGAAACTATCACAGAAAGAGCATCTCTTTCGCACTCTTCTTTTATGGCCTCTTCCATTTCTTCAAGATCAAAGGGGTCCACCTCTTTTATGTGCTGTACTCCGCAGGCTCTGCAAAGTTCCTCAATGGATATCTCCGGGGAAACATTGCCTTTTATATCTTTGCCTGTTGCGGGGTTATCCTGATGCCCGGTCATTCCTGTTGTTCTGTTATCAAGTATAAGTACAGTTCCCTTTGACTTGTTGTAAACCATATTTATAAGGCCGGTGATACCCGAATGAAAAAATGTGGAATCGCCTATTACAGCCACTACATCCTTCCCGAACTCTTCGCCTCTCGCCTTTTCAAATCCGTGGGCCATCCCTATTGAAGCTCCCATGCAAAGACATGTATCCATGGAAGATGTAGGGGGAAGTGAACCCAGCGTATAGCATCCGATATCACCCGTAACTGTCTTTTTCATTTTACCTAAAAGATAAAACAGTGCTCTGTGGGGGCATCCCGCACAAAAAAGCGGTGGTCTTACAGGTGCCTCTCCTGCCTTCTCATGATCGGCAAGAGGCTTCCTAAAGACTTCTTTTATCATGTTTACAGAGTATTCACCCTGAACAGTAAAAAGATCCTTGCCGCATACATTTATTCCCATGGCCTTTATCTGCTCTTCAATAAAGGGTTGCCCCTCTTCTATTACAAAAATCTTTTTGACTTTTTCTGCAAATTGCTTTATAAGATCCTTCGGCAGCGGGTTGACCGCTCCCAGTTTCAGGAATGATGCTTCGGGCAAAGCTTCTTTTGCATACTGATAG
>DAIMEC010000131.1:0-2929 GCA_036725465.1 Bacillota bacterium
ATTCCAGCATTATCATCGAGTATCCCTCTCCCGATACTGACTGTATGTTTTTCAAGTCTTCCAGCGAAGCCATTTGCTGTTCCATTGGGGATGTAACTTCAGCTTCGGATTCTTCAGGAGTGGAACCTTGATATGATGTCATTACAATTACATAGGGAAGATCTATTTTGGGAAAAAGATCCGGTGTCATTTTCATATATGCAACAACACCGAATACTATTATCAGTATTACAGCAACAAGAACAGTAAAAGGTTTTTTTATACTAATTCTGGACAACATTTATTTCAGATCCTTCCTTTTTAAAAACCCGCCGGACTCCCAGCGGGTTTAAGATGGTGCGCCCGACCAGACTTGAACTGGTACGATGTTACTCACACGCCCCTCAAACGTGCGCGTCTGCCGATTCCGCCACGGGCGCATACCGTGAATGCTATTTATTGTTCTCCACTTGTATCCTCAGTTACCTCGTATCTGCATTTCCATCTTTCACATCCATAATAGAAATCACAGAACAAAGGAGTTACTTCTCCCTGAAGAGCCGGTGCTTTTATGGCCCCGTAGGTTTTGTAAAGAAGACAATAATAGGGCAGTTCTTCTTTTGAAAGCTTCTTTATCTCATCGTAAAGAGATGTCATTTCTTCGATGGAAAGCCCGGATCTCATTTCATCAAGCATATCATCCATTTTGCCGTTTTTATAGCCTGTATAATTACTTTGACCTTCCCCGGACAAAATGATTTTCATGTCCATGCTCTCTGTATATTTGAGCCCTCCGATAAAAATATCATAACTCCGGGAATTCAGCCTGGCAATATAAGCATTCCAATCACCTTCTATAATATAAGTATCAATCCTTAAATTGTCAAGAAAATCTTTTATATATTCCGCTGCGGAAAGCCTGGATGCGTTGCCTGAATCAACAGCAATATTTATTGTAAGTCTGGTCCCATCAGCACTTTCCAGATACCCGTCATTGTCTCTGTCCTTATACCCGGCACTTTTCAAAAGAGCTGCAGCTTTGCCTGTTGAATAGGGATATGCGTCTTTATTGCTTTTTATACCCAGATATCCGGGGAAATACAGATTGTCATTTTGAAGACCGCTGTTGTAATAGCACTCCTCGATTATGGTTTTTGTATCAATGGCATATGCGATGGCCTTCCTTACACTTTTTTTGGATGTACTTGCTGACTCCATGTTATATCCAATGTATTCAACTTCATTTGCAGGAAAATCAACTGTTTCTATGTTCTTTTTGGATATTTTCGCCGCTCTCCCGGCTTCCTTTGAGAAAAGCACAGAAATATTACTTGATTCCACCAGCCTATTGGCATTATCTCTGTTTGACAGAACTATGAATTTTATGCTGTTTTGTGCTTTTTGCCCATGATAGTCCTCATATGCGCCAAGGTCCAGATATGCAGCTTCACTGAATTTTTTGTATTCGTAGGGGCCTGTTCCCACAGGTTTGAAATTATCTTCCCGGGTTTCTGAATAATATATATCATTATATTTGTGCTCTGGCAGCACAGGAAAAGTGAGCTGATCCAGAGAAACATTATTTTTGTCTCTGAAGTATATTACGATCTCATCATCATCTTTCACCGATGTGCCGGATATATTTGAGACCTGTTCGGCATAAAGGCATTTACTGCCGGCAGTCTTTAGGGCCGTAATGGTAAACTTGACATCGTCAGCAGTGAAATCTTTGCCGTCATGCCATTTCACACCTGATTTCAATTTTATATCAACGGATCCTTTTCCTTTACTGAACTCATAACTGTCCGCCAGCAGTGGTTCCGGCGTCAGGGTATTATCAAGTTCAAAAAGTCCTTCATATATAAGCTTTGTTATATAATATGTGTCCTCGTCCTGCGATGCAGCCGGATTTAAAGTTTTTATCCTCCCCATTGGAAAAAGCATCTCCGATGATATTCTGTATTCCTTTTCATCATCTCCCGGAAAAAAATCATTCTTAAAAACAAATAAAGATGCCAGGATAGCCAATACCACAAAAGTAATGAGAGCGTACTTTAACCATTTTCTTTTCTGAAAACACTTTTTTATTTCAACTGTACTGATGTTCATATTTTTTTTAGTAGCCTTTCTATTTGTTCATAAAGCTGTTCTTTGGTTCCCGAATTGTCAAGAACATGGTCTGCTTTCTTTTCTTTTTCTTCTTCGTCCAGCTGATTTTGTGCTATTCTGGAAATCTGTTCCCTGCTTATCATATCTCTTTCGGCGACTCTCTCGACTCTTGTTTTCAGGTCCGCAGAAACCACCCATATTTCATCCGCCAGATCTGAAAGTCCCGACTCAAACAGCAGCGGGGCATCTATAAGTACCATTTTCCCCTTCCCCTCAAGGGATATGTTTTTCAGTCTGCTGTATATAATATCATATATCCTCTCTTGTGTTATTCTGTCCAGGATATTTTTGCTTTCAATATCCGAAAAAGCCCTCGAAGCAAGTTTTTTTCTGTCCAGCTGTCCTTTTTCATCGATTATGTCATCTCCAAAAGCTTCCGAAAGTTCTGTAAGCACCGGAGATCCCTTTTTTACTATTTCTCTGGCTATCTTATCGGCATCGATGACCGGTATCCCCTTTTTTTCTATATAAGCAGATACCGTACTTTTGCCGCTTCCTATTCCTCCTGTCAATCCGACCTTTTTCATTTTAGTTCATACCAGTTCTTTCCTGTGTTCAGTTCGACAAAAAGAGGGACATTTAGCTCCATGGCGCTTTCCATATTTTCCTTCAAGAGTTTTGAAACTGCTTCCTGTTCTTCTTTCAGGGCCTCCACTATAAGTTCATCGTGCACCTGCAGTATCAATCTGGATCTGTATCCGCCTTTTTTGAGTGCTTCATGAACTTTTACCATGGCCAGTTTTATTATATCGGCTGCGCTGCCCTGTATGGGGCTGTTCAT